>DAITMC010000017.1:0-3906 GCA_036835365.1 Saprospiraceae bacterium | reverse complement strand
ACAGGGCAGTTGCTGCGGCGCAAGCCATAGAGATAGTGCGAAATGTGCATTTCGCCATTAGGCGTTTTAGCATCAATGCTATGCAGATAGAAGTTCGGGATATGGTTGTACTGATACAAATGAAGTTGCCCTTTACATTCTTCTGCTTGGAATTTTTCTCGGAGTTTTTTTAATTTTTCGATATTTTTTTGAATGACTCCAATACTTTTTTCCTCTTTGTGCATGGCTTTTGCTAAATCATCAAAATAAAGTTGGGCGATATTTCTATCAGGATTGAGCAAATAGCAATGAAAATGTACACCACGCGCTAAGGCATCCCTCACATGATTGGCGTATTCGCCATCATTTCTTTCCGTGAAATAATTAGTAAATTGATTCAATCGAGTACCAAAAATAATCACTTCCTGTTGTGCTTTTTGAATGAAACTCGCTTTTTCGGGAATAGGCAATCTGCCATCTCTGTAAACGTGCAGTGCTTTTAAATCATCGGCAGCGGTATTTTCATTGACTAATTTGACGATTACTTTTTGCCAAGTACGGTCGTTGGTATCCTCTTCAAAAGTACAAAAGTCTTCGTTAAATGCATAATTCAACTCGCTCTTTATCAATATCTTCAAGCCATCGGCAATGGGCTTTAGGGTTTTAGCCGTCAAGTGTTTGCCATTGCAGGCTTTAGAAAACGTGGAAGTATTGGTATCTACTTTTAGAGCCTTTAGTTTTTCAACTATCGTACTTTGCTTGTATAGCGTTTCAGCATGTTGTCCAAGTAGCTCAGTACCGTTCTTAATCAATTGGAGGTAAAGTGTTTCTAGCTTATTCATCGTTGGTAGTTTAGATTATACTGCAATACCATCGCCTTGCATATCTTTATATATTGAAAGTAGCGCGCTAACAATTTGGTTGGTGGTAATATTGGCTGATGATTCAGCAATAGTTCCCATATTTCGGTCATTTTTTAAGCGACTCCAACGCCCTGCTTGCATAATGACAGCATCCTCGAAACGAGTATTGCTTGACTTTTCGATTAATTCCGCTATGGCTTCGTCTATTCTCCCTTCAAGAATTAATTGTTTGATAGAGATAGAGATAGATTTGTTGGTTGTTGGAGGAGGTGGTGGCGTTGTTGTTGTTGAACGAGTTGAATTATTGTTTCCACCTCGCAAGGCTTTGAATAGGTTGCCTAGCTGGTTGGTCACATCTAGCCATGCTTCGTCTCTATCTTGCCAAGTGGTGATGGGTTTTGCATTTTTAGGCACTGCTTGAAAATGATTCAAGGGCAAAAGTGCCAAGTTGCTAGGTCGAATAACGATGGGTACAATCCTAGTTTTCTTTTCGTTGTGGCGAGCCATCGCTTTTTTTATCTCTACTTCGTCGATGTAACCAGAAGCCATAAAATCGGGGCTAATCAAGAACAAAATGACTTCCGATTGCTCCAGATGATTTTTTATTTCTTGATCCCATTCTTGACCAGGTATGATGGAGCGATCATCCCAAACTTTGACTATGTTGGCACGCTCATAAGGCTTTAGATGAGTGCGTAGCTCGTCTTTGAAGGTTTCGTCTTTGTGGGCGTAAGAGATAAAAATGCTGACTGGTGTTGACATAGTGTAGGGCTTATGATTTTAAATTTTAGCTAAAGAAAAGAAAAATTTGGGAATTTATATCTCATGCTATCATAAATTATAAATGATTCATCAAATCGCTAAAATCAGATGCGTCCTTGTAAAGCGAATCGCTGTAGGTGGTGGCTTGAAATTTTAGTTGATACGGTATATCATTTCTAAAAACAAGCTCAATGGTAATATTTCCGAATTTTTGATTTGTCTTTTTGCCTTCTTCAAAATTAATTCTTGGTTTTAAGTAATGTCGTTGAATCGCTTCGACCCAGTTGGTTCTGTTGAACACTCGTGCATCAGAGATTTGTGTTCGATAATTCAAACTTAATACTCGTTCTTTGAGGTAATCCATAAAATGGACTGCATCGCGTTTGCTGTACTGCGTTTGATGAAAATGAATGGCAAATCCTTTGGAGCTTGGTGTATTGAGAAAATTTAGTCCTTCATCAATATCGTTAGGTAAGACCTTATAAATAGCATATTGTTGGTTTAGCCAGTCGCTTAATCTGCGACGTACCAAAGTTTCTTTCCAGTAATCATAATCTTTTTGCTCTTCATCCGTTCGGATAATAAGTTCGTGAATGACTGGCTGATTAGGGGAACTTTCTTCCGCTGCCTTAAAGATATTTTTAATGTATTTCCAAAAATCTGACATGAAACGCAATTTACTTCAAAAGGTAACACCCACTTAGAAAGGATGTTTTAAAGCAACGAAATTGAATCTGCTATCGTTTTTGAGTAAGTAAATAACAATCAACTGTGGAAATATTGCATTATCTCATCATTAGTCTTCTTGTATTGAGTAGCCTCTCAGGGTTGATGATGAGTATTGTCCTTTTCGTTTATCCCAAAGGTGTGCGAATGGCAAATGTGAGCTATGCGTTGCTATTGCTGACTTTTTCCTTAGGTTGTGCGGATGTTTTTTTGTTGCGAACACAGATTTTAGGATATTACATTCATGTTTATCACTTGCCATTGTGGTTTACCCTTTCTTTTGGTCCGTTGCTTTTTTATGCAGTGAAATTTTCTTTATTCCCGAACTATCAATTTCGAGGCACAGATGCCAAGCATTTAATCATGCCCATTTTACAGACTTTTTCTGTACTTTACTTTGTGTTGCAGCCCAAAAACATAAGAATGGAAGTTTGGGAATCTTTTATTCGTCCTATTTATGGTCCTTTGGAATACAGTTTTTTTTTGGTTTCGCTATTTATTTACACCGTACTTTCTTATCGATATATTCGATATAAAATTGCATTATCCAAAAGGAGAGGGGAACAAACTAATGTAGAAAATGCACAAGCCTTACGCGTGAGTATCAAGTATTTCAGCATTTTTGCTACGTTGTATAGTTTTTTTGCAGTTACTGATTTTATAGCCTATCGCTTCTTTTTTATTAATCTGTATGAAGTACCAGGTTTTACCTTCTTTGGCGATATCATGTTTTCGGCGATGTTGCTTTGGTTAGTCATTCGGGCAAAAGTACTGTTGCGCAATACAAAGCAAGGCGTGTTGATGAAATAAAAAAAGGAAGCCCCCAAAAGGAGACTTCCCAAAATCCAATTCAGCTTAAAAAATTATTTTTTTACAAACTGCTTTGTCCAAATAGTGTTATTATTTCTCAATTGGAAAACATAAACACCCGAAGGCAGATGTGCAACATTTATGCTTGGTGTTGTCGCTTTATGCGTTTCCACTAAACGTCCAAGTTGATCGTAAATGCTTAGGTCAAATTCGTTGTATGATTGACCTTGAACAGTCCAGTTTAACCATTCTGAAGTAGGGTTAGGGCTAATGTATAGTTGCATCGCATCAGCAACCAATGTTTTAGTATTTGATAAAATGGTTCTGATTTTCCAGGTCAAATCAATATCGGTTTCACCATCTTCAACAGTAGAAGTCGCCGATTTCACGCCTGGTTGGTGTTTTAGCACTACCCTAAATTCACCTTCAGTCAACGTAACTGATGTCGTCCAGTTGGTAGAAAGTCCTAATGGCAAATTGTCATCATCAAAGTCATTGTAATTAACAGGGTCATTGCGGTTGTCCACATTTCCATTGCCAGTTGGGTCGCTAAAAACACCTTCTGTCCACTGGAAAAAGAACATATGCTCATCGGCTTCTTCTTCAATTTCTTCAGTAATGTCTTCATCCTCAATAGTATTCAAGAGTTCTATGGTAAGGACATACGATTTGCCTGCCTCTAGTACAATGTCATCCAAAATTTCTAAGTCCAGAACGCCCTCGCCATCAGGGTCTTGCGCTCTGGCAATCACTGGCTCGCCACCAT
>DAITMC010000016.1:19354-27214 GCA_036835365.1 Saprospiraceae bacterium | reverse complement strand
TTTAATCCTAGTGAAACACGTACCCATAACTTATTACATACTAAGTTAGATATTCGTTTTGATTGGGAAAAGGAACAAGTTATTGGTAAAGCTAACTTGACCCTTACGCCTTATTTTTATACAACAGATGAATTATTGCTTGATGCTAAAGGGTTCATCCTCAATAAGGTGTCTTTTTCGGGAGAAAAAGAAGACCTAAAGTATAAGTATGATGGAGAAAAGCTCATCATTCAGTTGGGTAAAGACTACACCAGAAAAGATACTTTTGAAATATTTATTGATTACGTAGCTACCCCTAGAGCATCAGGTGGAAGTGCGGCAATTACTTCAGATAAAGGCTTATTCTTCATCAATCCGACAGGGGAAGAAGGAGCTAAACCTCGACAAATATGGACACAAGGTGAGACCGAGCATAACTCACGTTGGTTTCCTACCATTGATAAGCCTAACGAAAGATGCACTCAAGAAATGTATATCACTGTGGAGGATAACTATCGAACATTATCCAACGGCGTATTGAAGTCTTCTACTAAAAATCCGGATGGAACACGCACTGATTATTGGAAAATGGATTTGCCTCATGCCCCTTATTTGTTTGCGGTCGTGGTTGGTGAATATGCAGTCGTACAAGATAAATGGGAAGATATACCCTTAGAATACTATGTTGAGTCCGACTTTAAAGAATGGGCAAGGGATATTTTTCCTTACACACCAGATATGTTAACCCTTTTTTCTGAAAAATTAGGAGTGCGTTATCCTTGGCAAAAGTATGCACAGGTAATCGTTCGTGATTATGTCTCAGGTGCGATGGAAAATACGACAGCCGTCATTTTTGGTGAGTTTATGCAGCTTGAAAAAGATGGATTGGTAGATAACTTGACTAATGAAAAAATCGTGGCGCACGAAATGTTCCACCACTGGTTTGGCAACTACGTTACGACAGAAAGTTGGGCAAACTTGACAATGAATGAGGGCTTTGCCAATTACAGTGAATATCTTTGGTTGGAGCATAAATATGGTAGCGCGGAGGCTGATTATCATTGGTTGCAGGAGTTTCGTGGGTACTTAGCACAAAAAGATATTCACCCATTAATTCATTATGGCTATGGCGAAAAAGAAGAAATGTTCGACCAGCACAGTTATAACAAGGGTGGCATGGTGCTGCATATGTTGCGCAATTACATTGGAGATGAAGCGTTTTGGGCAAGTCTTAATCTGTACCTCACACGTAATGCCTACACAGAAGTGGAAGCGGATGAGCTGCGACTAGCCTGCGAGGACGTTACAGGCAAAGACCTGATTTGGTTTTTCGACCAGTGGTTTCACCAAGCAGGGCATCCAGAATTGAGTATTCTTTACGATTACAATGAAGAAAATAATAAAGTACTTGTAACTGTTGAACAGCAGCAGGATGCTAAAAAAATGCCTGCTGTCTTTCAATTGCCTGTGGCGATTCATATATATACCAGTGAGCAAGAATTTATAAGAAAAGAGGTATTCGTCAATAAACGTTTGCAGACGTTCGAGTTTGACCTAGAAGCCAAGCCAAAACTTGTTATTTTTGATGCAGATAGGGTTTTATTGGCAGTCATTAATCAGAATAAGTCGCTTGAAGAATACGCTTTTCAGTATTATCATGGTCCCAAATTTATGGATCGTTATGAAGCACTGATGGCGATTGCTCAATCGGATGATTATGCCTTTGATAAAGTCTTTACTGATGCGGTGAATGATAAGTTCTATGCCTTACGCACTTTCGGTATTTATCGAATGGATGTAGAAGACTCATCTGTACAGGAAAAATTAGAAAAGATAGCACTTTCCGACCCACACTCCGAAGTTCGTGCTTCTGCCTTAGAGCGTTTGTTAGAAGTAGATGGGCAAGATTATAAGTCCCTTTTTGAGCAAATATTAGAAAATGATAAAGCGGCAGCCGTTAAGTCTGCTGCGATGCAAGGTCTGGCTATGGGCTATGTTGCTAGCGGCGACCTCAGCTATTTATCGTTCTTTGAAGAAAATTGGTTAAAAATAGATGGATACGATGCACTAAATTTTTTTGATGGATATTCAGAACTTACTTCACTTGGAGATGTGGCGCAAGTGCTTACTGCTGCGGAAAAGTTAAAGAAAGTTGCCATGCGAGATAGTTCTATTTTTAGACGATTTGCTGCCACAAAAGCCATTAATAATCTACATGGAGCACTCTATTTGCGCACCGAGGAGGCAGAAAATACAGACAACTATCAGCCATTGAAAAATGCTGACGCTATTTTGGTAGATATAATCCAAGAAATAAAGCAAAAAGAAACGAACATGCAGTTGAAACAAATTTATTTGGACCTTCCCAATCCATAAAATTTATACTACTGCTTGCTTGGGCAGCAAGTGTATATGTGCTTCGGAACTATATGCACTTGCTCCTTTTTAAGCAAACTCTTCATTAAATATTCCCTTTCTTTCTTTTTTTATTCAAAATGCTTCTCTTTATAATTTTTGGCTTTTTTGCTAAAATGCAAAAACTGACATTTTTTTGCACTGTAAAGTATTGGTAATCAATGAATGTACATATTTGATTGTTGAAATTGAAATACAGAATCTTTAAATTTCGTACTGGAATACTCAAAAGTATCGACTCATATTTGTATCATAATTAGGAAGAAGAGGAAAGAGAAGAAAAAGCAGGGGAGATTTTCCTATTTATTTTATGTGTAACGACTTACTATGGCAATTATAAATCTCATGGACTATGTACAGGAGCATCTCCCCAGATGCTCTTTTTTTATTCCTACCACAAATATATATCTTTTTTACTAAAAAGTATAGTCATATCATAAAAATATATAATTTTAACATATGCGTTTTGTCTATTCTTTTGATAAAGAGTATGTTATCAAATTAAAGGACTTAAAAAAAACTATTTTTAAGTAAGTATTTTTTACGCGCTATTCACTACACCATTCTTTTAGGGTAATATTTGTATCTGGAATGTTCAAATGCTAAGAGAATTGTCTGTTTTAAAAATTGATGCGTTTGTCCTAGCGCATCAAGGCGGGACTAAATAGTCCTAGATAAATCATTCATCTGTATTCAAAGTGTATATTTTTTCTTTTCTTGTGTTATGTTTTTTAAACTTCGCTTTTGAAGCAACAAAATCTTTTTTCCATCAACGAATAGTAATCCAGCATCGCAACTTTTAAATTACTGCCACACATGGAGGCTATTCGTCAACTATTATCAGGTTTTTTCGGTGGATTGCTTTTTGCCATCACAGTTATTGTTTGTATCTATTATCATCAACGCTTCGGACACGTTGTTGATGAACTGCCGATTATTAATGAACTGACAGATACTTACCTATTGGGTTGGCAAACGATAAAAGAGTTAGGCATCTCGCTAACTACGGAACGGACTATCGCCTCCAATCCTTCTTCCAGGCTCTCCGATAGGCAACAATTATTGCAAGTGCAAAAAGAAAACGATTGGAATAAGGCGGAGATTATCAAAAAATTAGAGTCAGAAGGTTTTGGCAAAGGGAAAATGAAAAATGCGCATCGCTACTTGAATTATATCGAAACCTATCGAGAGATGGCGTTGCAACAAGCTCATACTTATCAAATCTATCCTAGTATTCAGATAGCACAGGCGTTATTGGAGTCAGATGCAGGAAATTCAAAATTAGCAAAGGCTACGAACAATCATTTTGGTATTAAGGCACGCCTAAGCAAGGATGCCCAAAGAAAGGTTAGTAAAAAACAATACCATCTACTTCATGACAATGATTTTGTCCCCATTGCTCCAGCCATAGGTGTTTTTCAAATGCACGACGATTATGCACATGACCGATTTGAGCAATATCGTTCTGTATCAGATAGTTATGTGCGTCATGCGCAGTTGTTGACTAAACCTTGCTCAGTGGGCAAGGTAGGGTGTTACAGTTGGATATGGCAGTCTTTTTCAGTGGGTACATTATGTAACCTATCTGAAAAATCAAGTCAATACTATTATCGGACACAACTAACCCCCGAGCAATATTTCAATGGTGTAGTAGAAGTGCCTTATTATGCAGCGGTGGCGGCAGGCTTAAAAATGGCAGGCTATGCTACCGCTAAAACTTATCATAGAAAAATTGCTTATCTAATTGACACTTACGAATTGTGGCGTTTAGATTTGATGCTTTTAGTACACAAATAATTTTTCAATATAATTTAATTCTTCACTCAAAATTAGTTTAAACGATGAAAAAGCAACAGACTTCTAGCTTTAACATTTTCAGCCTTTTTGGCTTTGCTTGTGCTATCATTCTTGTTATTGGATTGCTTAAAAAGAATGGTGTAGAAATTTCTAGGTCGAAGGTTAGCTATGCCGAAATACCTAGTCATTCTAAGGTCGTAGATAAATTTGCTGCACTTCCTTTAGAAGCAATGAAAATGAAAGAATTTTCGGATGAAGTAAGCCCTTCTTCTTCGCGTATAGGTACATCTGCGCCTAATCTCAATTATTGGATAGAACAGTTTAGTGAAATTGCCGTAAATCAAGCATTAGAAAGAGGTATTCCAGCAGGTGTTTCTTTAGCACTTGGTATTGCTAAATTGCAGTCAGGCGCTACTATACAGTCCTTCAACGATTATCTGAATCAGGTAATCCAGCCCTTAGTAGGAGCTAAAAAAAATGCTTCAAAAGAGGATCGGTCATACTACTTCAAATACTCTGCCAACAGTGATTTTTGGGCAGAAGGTTTGGGCAAAACAGGACATTATAGCACAGGCGACCTAAAAAAAATTATTCGCCAGTATGGTTTGCAAACCTACGACCAATCTGTTCGCACACAGATTACAAAAGGTATTGTTAATCCCACGATTGAGCGACAAGCAATAGAAACGGCAAATCAAGTAGTGGCTAAGAAAAATCTTACCTTAAAAGTGGATGAAGATGCTGAAAGAGCGGCAAAGGTGGAGCAATGGCGACAAAACTACGACGAAAATGTAGGTAGAGCAGTAGCTAAGGAAGTAGCGAGAAAGAAGTTAAATACAGGAAAATACCTCTCCGATGAAGATTTACAACGACTAGTGGATGAAACAACGGTAGAAACAGAAAAAGTGTTAGAGCACAAAACCATGATGATGGGTAGAAAAATTAATCCAAATCATCCTAATGCTGCTCAAAAGTTGGATATTACTCATCCTAGAAATGCTCAAGCGAGAGGAGAACTATATCAACAAAAAGTAGCAACCCAACAAAAATATCAAAATTGAATCTATTTGAAAGATAGATTTCGCCAACTTGACTTGGCGAAATCTGCTATATTTAATTAAGGATGTTTTTGTCTGCTCTTTAAAAGGCAGAAGCTAAATTAAGTTTGATAGTTAGATTTGGTGCTTTAATTGCTCAATTTCTTGCTTTAATGCAATGGTGTAGAGTGTAAGTTCCTCTACTTTTTGTAATAACGTCATAGAAAACTGGTTTAAATCCAAACCGTTTGCTTTCATTTCTGCTGCGGAAGGTACACTTGGTAAATGCTTGTTGGTTTTTACAAAGCTAGCCACCTCCTCAATAGTTGGCAGTGGGTAGTTTTGCTCGAATACATAGTCGGCAGTAGCTACATTTGCTCCATTTATCGTAATGGTTCCTTCGCCACCATCTATAGCGATGGTAACTTCGCCTTTTGTGTTTTTGATGTCAATTTCGCCATCTGATGCACCACCACCAACAGTAACTGTTGCGGATTTACCATTAACGCTAAATGTTTCAGCACCTGCACCATTAAAGGCTTTGATTTGTCCTTCATAACCTTGTAATTCTACACGGGTTTTCCCTTTATCGTCTTTCAATACTAAGTCGCCATCGTGTCCATGACCACCTGCATAAATATTGCCTGTCCCTCCATCCAAGTGCATGGTAACATCACCATTGGCATTTAATAGACGAATATCGCCATTAGAACTTTTTCCACCCATCGTAATATTACCACTACCACCATCAATATGGATAACTTGCTCGCCTTCAGTGTTTAGTAGTACCAAATCTCCTTCAGAACCTGCACCGCCCATAGTCATATTTCCGTTTCCACCATCAATATGAATGGTTTGTCCACCTGCTGCATTTGCTAACGCAACATCTCCCTGACAACCGGCACCACCCATGTATAAATTGCCACGTCCGCCATCCAAATGTACGGTTAAACGACTATCTGCATTTAGTAAACGCAAATCGCCATTGTGTCCTTCGCCTCCCATCGTGATGTTGCCATTTCCTCCATCAACGTGAACAGTAGTTTTTCCGTCAACATCGCGAGCGGCAATGTCCCCTTGAGTACCACCACCTCCTAGATAAAGATTACCTGTACCTCCATCAAGGTGAATTGTCATTTTTCCATCTGCTGCCATCATACGAATATCAGCATTGTGTCCATGACCACCAAAGTGGATGTTGGCATCTCCACCGTCTAGGTGCATAGTGTTTTTTCCTGCCGCATCAAGTAAGCTGATGTCTCCTTGAGTGCCTTCGCCTCCACAAGCTAAATTTCCTGTTTTGCCATTAATCTTTACAGTTGCTTTACCTTCTTCATTAAGAAGTTCAATTTTATTGAAAGTCTCTGCCATGTTATAAATTGTTTAGTTAGATATAGAATATAAAATAATGGCATGAAAGTAAAGTTAAAAATAGTATAGAATGTTGTTTTTGTATTAATTATTTGTAAATTATTTTGAAATGGTTTTGTATCATTCTCTACGGTAAATAGTCGTTTAACTATGGTAATAGATGAATAAAGCCAAAATATATTTAGTTTTGTGACAAGAAATAAATACAAAAATTAAACTTTATTGTAAATTTATTGTAAATTTAATGCAAACTAAAGAATCGTATTAACTCGTATATATTTGAGAGGTTGGATAAGCTCTCACTTCAAATAAATTATAGAATACTGATAAGATAATCTTTGAATGATGTTGTACAGAATAATTATTTTTTTGGCATGCGTACCAGTTTTAATGGCTGGCTACGCTGTTCAGGCGCAGGAAAAAAATCTACCACTTAAAGCATCCTTTACTTATTATACTTCCGTAGGTACAAATAGTAGTGAGCAAGATTTACTTTTTATAGTTAGAAATAGCCTTGATAAAGAATTGCTTGGTCATCCTTTTCTCAATAATTGGGAAGAAGCATTTGTATTGACTAAAGCAGGAAAAGTATTTAAAGTACAATCTCGATATAGAATATTTGACGATGAATTTCAGATAAAAGTAGGCAATGAAATTAAAGCTATTTATCCAGAAGCGGTAGAGGGAATTGTCTTCAAAGACCGTGTCTTCGTGGCAATAAATTGTAAATATCCTGAAGGGATAAAACTTTGTTTTTTAGAGCTATTGAGTGAAGGAAATATAAATTTGCTCAAGCGAAATAGGTTGGTTACAAAATCAAAAAAAGGCTTAGTAAAGATTACAGGGAGTAAAACGGAATTATTATATGCTATGGATAAGGATGTTGCCTACTTACTTCCTACTAGTAGCAGTAAAATAACGGATTTACTTTTGCTGAAAAAGAAAGAAATGGAGCAGTTCGCAGCAAAAAATAACCTAAAGACGACTAAGGAATCAGATTTGATACAACTTTTCGACTACTACAATGAATTAACGCAATGAAACTTTTAGTTATAGCAATAATTTTTTTTGATAATTTTTGCTAAACAGATTGCTATATAAGTTTGTGAAATAGGACTTAAGAAGGTATGGAAAAGGGTAGAAAACTAGCTAAAATGACTACCTTTTCCAAACGTCTTTATACAAAGCCATTTGCTATTCATACAAATACAGTATATTAGCGTTTGATTAATTGATAAGCAAAATGGACATCAAAATCAAC
>DAITMC010000016.1:6974-19254 GCA_036835365.1 Saprospiraceae bacterium | reverse complement strand
GAAATTAAAAATGGATTAGCTATTCCTCCCAAAATGACTCTACGCAATATTTTGCAAATAATGGGTAGCCCAAATTGGGCGATTCAAACCTTGATAGCAGGTCAACCAACTTTTAAAACGCTTTCACCTTACATTCCCAAAGGTATGAATTTGCAGCATTTAGGTTTGTTTATGGACAAAACTTTTTCAGGTAGGTTGAGTGAAGACCGAGTAAAAAAAATTCGGGATATGTGGAAAGGGAAATTAGTATTGAAAGGCGTTGCTAGCGAAGAAGATACGGAAAAAGCCGTTCAATGGGGCTTGGATGGCGTGATTATTTCCAATCATGGAGGCAGACAGATTGATGCAGGCGAATCATCTATACAAGCGTTAAGTGGTATCGCCGAAAAATATAAAGGGAAGATTAAGTTAATAATGGATAGCGGCATTCGCATTGGTCCAGATATTGCTTGTGCCTTAGCAAGTGGTGCAGATTTTACATTTCTTGGTCGCTCTTTCATGTACGGTGTGGGCGCACTAGGCAAGGAAGGCGGACATCACACCATTTCTGTGCTTAAAAAGCAATTCAAACAAGTGATGGAGCAACTTTGCTGCGAAAAAGTGAGCGACTTGCCCCATCACTTGGTAAAGCGTTGAAAATCAATTAATAACTGCTGTCATCCAAGGTTACTTTACCATAAAAAGTACGATACACGAAAAAAGTATATGAGGCTACCAAAGGAATACCAATAGCAGCAAATATTAACATAATACCTAGCGATTTATCTGAAGATGACGTGTTGTAAATGGTCATATTATATTCTGGAGCAATCGTTGAAATAATCAATACAGGATATAACTCTATCGCCACTAAAATCAGCAATAAACTTACGGTAATGGACGAGAATAAAAATGCTATTTGGTATTTGCGTTTCCTTACCAAGTTCGGAATGGCTGCGATGCTAATGAAAACTAATACTGGAACGATAATTAAAGCTATGTTTTCTTTGAAAGCGTCTGATAAATGTGGAATGTAAATCAAGGTGTAAAGGGTCGTAATGGAAAAACTGACAGTAAAGAAAGTGATAGCTCTACGTAGGAGTATAGTTAATTTAGCAAATAGGCGACCTTCCGTTTTCATCGTGAGATAAATGGCACCATGCATCATAAACAGCGATAATGTGGTAATGGCCACCATGAAAGCATATGGATTCAAAAACTGCAACCAACTGCCTTGAAATTCAAAATCTTCTCCTATTGCCATTCCTTGAAGCACATTTCCTAGTACTACACCAAGTAGTAATGCAATCATAATACTAGATACGCTGTAACTAACATCCCAAGTGGTTCGCCACCATTGCATAGGCTCTTTACCTCGAAATTCTATAGAAATCGCTCTAAAAATCAAGAAAAACAAAAAAAGCATGAATGGAATATACATAGCTGAAAATACTGATGCATAAACAATGGGAAATCCTGCGAACAGTGTACCACCGCCAATAACTAACCAAACTTCGTTACCATCCCAAACAGGACCAATGGCATTAAGTGCAATACGCCGACTTTGCTCTTTTCTGAAAAAGAGATGCCACGCACCTGCTCCCAAGTCAAATCCATCTAAAATAGCATATCCAGAAAACACTGCTCCCACTATTAGAAACCATAGTGTTGCATAATCTATACCTAAAAAAGTAGCCATAACTTATTTTTTTTCGATGAGTATTATTATTTATTTTCTACTATCGTCGCCATTTCATTGTGCTTAGGTCGTTTGATATTATCTTTTTCATCGTAGGGTCCTTGCTGAATTTTTTTATTGAGCAGATAAATAAATAATCCTAGCAATAAACTATATACCATGGTGAACATAATCAAGGAAAAAAGCACCTGATTGGCAGTTACTACTTTTGAAAGTGCGTCAGAGGTACGCAGCAAGCCGTAAACGACCCAGGGTTGTCTGCCCATTTCTGCTGCAAACCAACCTACTTGATTCGCTATTTGGGGTAGTGCAACAGCAAATACAAATATCCAAAGTAGCCATTTCTGCTCAAAAAGTTTACCCCTCCACCATTGAAAAGAAGCAAAAAGTGTTAACCCTATCAATGCCATGCCAATAGATACCATAAGATGATAGAACTGGAAAATTGAATTAAGTGCCGTCGGGCGTTCATTTTCGGGAAATGCGTTCAATCCTTTCACCGGAGTTTCAAAATCTTGATGTAGCAAAAACGAAAGTCCTGCTGGTATTTTTAGCCCTTGCACAGTTTGCTCTTTTTTATCTACCCAACCTAGAAGATACATATCAGCAACAGCTAAACTATCGAAATGCCCTTCAAATGCTGCTAATTTTGCAGGCTGATTATGGGCTACCCCTTCTGCTGATTTATGACCAGTGAGTAATTGAGATACGGAAAAGACTGTTGCTACCAACAGAGCTATTTTGAATGCTTTTTTGGATAACTCCACATGTCTATTCTTTACAATATAATATGCATGTACACTTAACACCAGGAAAGCACCTGCTAAAAATGCACCTATCCAAACGTGAAGCAAACGATCTATACTAGAAGGATTAAATACCATAGCCCAGAAATCTGTAATTTCTGCCCTAGCACTAACACCTTCACCAACAATATGATAACCCGCTGGTGTTTGTTGCCAGCTATTGGCAATTACAATCCAGACCGCAGAAAACATAGAGCCTAAAAATACGCCTAGGGTCGCAATGAAGTGAACTAAAGGACTTACCCTGTTCCATCCAAAAAGTAAAACGCCTAGGAAACCACTTTCCAAAGCAAAAGCAAAAATGCCTTCTGCTGCAAGTGCCGAACCAAAAATATCACCGACGTATCTTGAATATGTTGCCCAATTTGTACCAAATTCAAACTCCATGACAATACCAGTGGCTACGCCAATACCAAAGGTGAGCGCAAAAATTTTCGTCCAAAACCTTGCCATTGTTTTATACACTTCATCACGAGTACGCAAATAAAGACCTTCCATAATGACCATCACCAACCCCAAACCAATGCTTAATGGTGGATAGATGTAATGAAAAGACACAGTAAACGCAAACTGAATCCGAGCTAATATTTCAACATCCATAATTTATTTATTTTCTACAAATCTACGGTATAAACTTTTATTTATAGCGATAAATAATTCATAAACAACTATTTAGAAGTATGCTAAATCTTGTAAATTGTAACAGAAATCACAAAGTAACACTTGTACAAAACATAAATAATTTACTTTTGATATGCTTCGAGAAAAGCTATTAAGTTGCTGACTAAAAGTGATAATTTAAAATTAAATTATGCACCATCATATCTACTTTATTGAATAGATATTTGTGATTGTTATAAGTTTCGCCATTGTTGATTTTATAGGCAAATAGGTATTGCATATCCAAGCCTTCCAAGAAGTTAGAAAATTCCTTGCGCAAGTCTAAATTAATTTGCGTGTAAGAAGGCAATCCGTATTTATTGAGAGTATAATTTTGTACATCGGGGAGTTGATATTTACCTATGCCTAGCGAACTTTTGAGTTTTAAGTTAGGGAATTTGTAATTGATTTTTCCCATTAAAGCCTGTACATCGCCAAAGCCTTCATTTCTTTCGCGCGGTAGAAATGTAAAAAAAGGCTCTCGCCCCCATTCTCTTGGCACTAGATAGCGACCTTCTTTGGTAATGCGATTATAATTAAGTGAAATCTCCCATCTTGCATCTTTCCAACCTGCTTTGACACCAAAGGTGAATGCTTTTGAGCCTCTAGGTGCATAAGTAGTTGCTTCATTTTCATTGCCACCATGCTTAATCGTATTTTGTCGGATTGCCTGCCCCGCAGCAAAAAGAGAAGAGGTATTGGGCAAAGGAACATCAACATCTGCTTGTAACATCGCCGTATTACTGATGTTTTCAATATACATATCCCAAGCCTTTATTTTTAAATATTTGTTGAAAGTGTAATCAATACCTAATAGCCCTACGCCTTTACTTGTCAGATGGTGTGCATAACCAGAAGGTGTGCCGTCGGTGTTCAATCCCGTAGGATATACGCCAATAGATTCATCTATTTTAAACCATTCTACCGTAGCACGCGGAGAAATCGCATTGAGCCAGCCGCCCTCAATAAAAACTTTTTCCCATTCATTTAGTTTCCACCAAACGCCTTGTACACCTGTGGGACGCATACGCCCATCTTGTAAGTTGATAAATGGGGTATTAATCAGTTGGCGACCCAGTATAATGCTAGAATTACCAAAATTATATTTCAAGTACAACTCCTCTAATCGATCTATATCTGACTCATTATTAGGGTCTTCTACATCAAACAAGGCAAGTTCATAGCGATTGCCCTGCCCTGTTAGAGGATCAGGAACAGTAAAATCAGAAGAACCAATGTTGAAAATGTAAAACCCACTGACGCAAAATTGAACACCTTGATAGGATGCAGTTTCATACCGAATACCGCCACCTATGGCATTGGCGTAATAATCGGTTAATGCTCCAGCGTTATCGGTTGCCATGAAATAGTATCGGAAATGTCCATGGGTAGTGCCAGATTTGAAAGACTGGAGTAAGGATAATGTGTCTTGTACCTGTGGTCTTTTTTTGCCCGCCCACATAGTGGCATTATGCTCTAAATCGTGATGTTGCCCTTCTAAAGGTAGGCAATAAAGTAATAGTGCTGCCAAATGCAACAAATAATATTTCATGATTCACTTCTAACATTTAGGTTTGATAGTAAAATAGATGTTCATTATTGAGTTTTGTTTGGAATGCAAGCGTATTAGCAATAGTCTCATTCCGAGCAAAACTCAACATGAAAAATGAACATTTATTATCAAGCTCATTCTTAGTATTAAGAATGCGAAACCAACAAAATGCTTAACTTCCTGCTTTAATGTACGCCCAGCCTTTTTCTTGCTTATCTGCTAGTTCCAGAACACCTGCTTGCACAGTGCCTGCACCTTTTATAAGCATATCTTCTGTAACGTTGTCGCGTGTCATTGTGAAGCGGCAAGCCTTGAATTGAACCCCTTGCTGAATGTATTTTTCTACATCTTCTTTTACTGACGATTTCTCGCCAACTAGCATGTCCAGACCTCCTCCATGACAAACCACTTCTAATTGTGTTCCTTTAGGCGCAACTGAGGTAATGTTTCTAAGCTGGCGCATTAGACTAGCATGATCATTTGGTGATTTGCTAATCATTTGAAATACAATCTTGTAAGGCTTTTTTCTTACTTTTTCTATTTTCGTAGATGGATTGGTCGTGGTCTGCGCCATTCCTACTATGCCTGACATCGCTAAAAACACAAGTAATAATATTTTTTTCATTGTGAATAGATTGATGATATAGTTTATTGATTATCGAAAATCAAAAGTATATTACTTAAGATAAATGATATACTCTTCTTGGTATTTATTTATCTGAACGAATATTTTACGCCACTCACCTGCGTCAACAACGTCTGCGGTGCATCCAGCACTTTAGCAGCGTTTGGCGGTGTCGGTGTAACAGGCGAATTAGCTGCTAAGTAATCGTGCATGACGGTATGTAAAGTGAAAGGTGTATTTTTTGTATTCTTAACACCTTTTATTCTACAAAGCATATCTTCGGGATCGCCTTCCCTTTCGCAGGCACAAACGGTATAGACTTTGTTCACATCCAAAGGTTGATTACCGATTGTGATGGATTGTACGCGCTTGCCATTTTCACCAAAAGCATTGAACGTAATATTCATGCCTTTGAATTTAATTACCCAGCCACCAAAGCGTTCTGCGGCATTTTTGGCAAAAACATTGTTCAATTCTTTTTCTAGCCAATTTTTAATTTGTTGACCAGTTACTTCACCTGTTCGCACAGTGCTATCCACAGGTAGCATATCGTAAATAAATCCGTTAGTAATTGGAATATTCCCTGTATGATCAGGTGTAGTGCGTGGTGGACAAAATCTAAAGCCATTGGAAAGTACAATATCTACTTCTTTCACTTTCCACTTTAGAGCATCCAAAATCATGGTATCAATTGGGTTTTCTATTACGAAATACCGATACAAAGGAATCGTGCTATATCCTACTACCTTGTAAATATCTTCTTTGAAGGGCTGTTCTTGCTCTTCAATAAGTGCAGTAATTTTTTTGTCTGCTTTGTAAATATTAGGATTGATTTCGACAAGTTCATATTTGTCATCGATTACTTTTCCATTTTGTATGGTCAAATCTAGTTTCCCCACAAAAGAGCCAAATGCGCCAGGCTCTACTACTTTTGCATATTTACAGACGATAGGTTCTCGAACGCGCTCGTGAGTATCTGCCCCTAAAATGTAGTCCACCCCTTCACATTCTGGCGAATTTGCCAAATTGATTTGTTGAGAAAGTCCTATGTGTGCTAGAATGAGAACATAAGCGCATTGCTCTTGGTCGCGCAAAACTTTCACATAATGTGCCAAGTTTTCCTCTGGCTTTGTATAAATAATTCCTTTACTATAATTTGGCGATTGACGAATTGGAACTAGATGGTCGGTATAACCTAAGAATCCAATTTTTACACCTGCCACATACCAAATATGATAAGGAGGAAATATCAATTCTCCTTTTTTCCCTTCGCCCATGTCGTGGTACATATTCGCACAAACCTTTGGTGCATTCAATCCACCGAGTAGCTTTTGCATGGCTGCTTTATAATAGACTACCTCCCAATTTCCTGGTAAACACAAATCGTAATTCAAGGCATTGAGAATAGGGACAATAGCTTCACCTGTTGTACTAACAGATAATTCACTCCCCTGAAACATATCTCCACCATCAAAAATAAAGGTGTTTTTATTTTTTTTTCGTTCTTTTTTGAAGTAAGTGGCTAAATGAGCATAGCCACCTGCTTTACGAAAAACAGCTTTATCGTTTTCCCAAAATAATTCATCATGTGGATGAATCTGGCAGTGCACATCTGTAGATTGTAAGATAGTGATGGTAGTGGTATCTGCATCCTCTGTTAGTTGTTCCTCCATTTGTTGAATAGGGTTCTCTAGGCTCACCAAACCAACGCTTGCGCTTAACGCTCCCACCTGCTTCAAAAATGATCTTCTGCTATTTTCCATTTTATTTTTTTATCAAAGGTTTACAAAAATATTATTTTGAGCTACTTCTTTCTAGCAGCTTCAATTATTTGAAAAGGACCATATTTATGATGTTCTTCTGAAAAATTATCCGCATAAGGACCAAAAGGGTGGTCTATGGGTTTTTTCGATATGTCGGGCCAATCTTCTGGGGTATCTTTATGAGGGCGAGGTTGTGAATTGACATAGGCTGCCACATCCCAAGCCTCTTCATCGGTCAATAAAGGGTTTTCGTGAGTTGCACCTAGTGGCATATTATATTTTACGTACTTAGCAAAATTACTAACTCGATATAGTCCGGCTGCATCATTATAACTATGGTTACCCCAAAGCGGTGGATAGGCGTATTCACTGTCTAGTTTTACACCCTCGCCATTTTCCTGATGGCAACTTTGGCATTTTTGTAAATAAACGATTTTCCCTCGCTCTGAATCAGCAGCTCTATCCAGATAACTTAAAGGTTTCAAGCCAGACCCCAAAGCTTTTTCTCCTTTTTTGACATTTGTTCCCAAAAATTCCAAATAGGCTTTGATGGATTGCATCTCAATGGATAACGTATCTAAGGGTTGACCATTCAAACTTCGCTGAAAACAGTCATTCACTCGTTTATAAATATCTTCAGTAACACCACTTCGTGCCCTAAATTTTGGATAGGTAGAAGCTACTGAACCGTAATTATTAGCAAATACACCTGTTCCTGCATTCAAATGACAGTTTTGGCAGTTCATGCCATTGCTTATTTGACGAACTGATCCTTCTGGACCTAGATATTTAGCAGTGTGCGCTATAAGCTCTTTACCGTAAGTAATTCGGTATTTCAAAGTAGCGTCAGTTACCACATTAATATCAGGTGCTTCCCAATAGGCTATTTTTTCAATCTTTGGAGCGCTTTTTTGTGCCTCTTTTTGCTGTTGTTTCTTTTTATCTTTTTTAGAAGCAATTTCTTTTTTTTCTACTGTTTTTTTCTGTGCTGGCTGATAAGGCACTACAAAAGGCAATATTGAAAATACAGAGATGATGGCTATAATTGATAGAATTAAAGTCCTTAGTAGCCTAGCGGATATTTTATCCAAAAATGATTTGTCTAAGTTGTCGTTTTTCATTCATTTTATAGTGTTTACTTTAACCATAATATACGAGGTATCCGTTCAGTAACAGATACCTCTTTACAAGTTTAATGAGGTAATCGCTCACGAAAATAGCCATATACCCAAGTACCTGCGATAGCACTTAATAAAGTGATTATAACCACACCTACTCCTGTACCAATTTGTGCAAATAGTGGACCTGGACAAGCCCCTGTAATCGCCCAACCCAATCCAAACAAAAGACCGCCAAAAATTTGTCCTTTGTTGAATGTTTTTGAATGAAATACCACTTGCTCTCCGTACATCGTCTTGATATTGAATCGTTTGATAAGTAAAACAGAGATAGCACCTACTACCACTGCACTACCTATAACACCATACATATGAAATGATTGCAAGCGAAACATCTCTTGAATGCGGTACCAACTAATGATTTCTGCTTTGACAAAAACGATACCAAATAGAATACCTACTGCTAGATATTTTAAATTGTGATACCAAGCGTGTTCGAGTTGGCTCTCATTTACACAAACGGCATCTGTCAAGCGAATATCTATATCACTGATAGTTGGATTAACTATATTATTCTTTATTTCTTTTACCATGTTGCGTTATCTGTTTAAAGTGATAAAATGAGCGGAAGTATAAAATTTGCCATTAGGAAGCCGCCTATCATAAAACAGCAAGTGGCTATCAATGAAGGCCACTGCAAATTAGATAACCCCATGATAGCGTGTCCACTAGTACAACCTCCTGCATAACGTGTGCCAAATCCTACTAGAAATCCACCGACTACTATCATCAAGAACCCCTTGATAGTCAGTAAGCTATTCCAAGTAAATAATTGCTCTGGTAGTAATCCTGATACTTCAGTGATGCCGTAAGTACTCAATTCGGCTGCTAGTGAAGGATGTATTTGTATAGGCTCGCTGTTGGATAGCCATTGCATGGCTACGAAGCCACCCAGTAAAATACCCGCTGCAAAAAATAAATTCCAAACTTCTTTTTTCCATTCGTATTTAAAAAATGGAATATTGGCAGGTAAACAGGCTGCACAGATGTGTCGCAACGAGGAACTGATACCAAATGATTTATTGCCAAGCAGCAACAGTGCGGGAACAGTTAATCCAATTAACGGTCCTGCAACATACCATGGCCAAGGTTGTGAAATAAATTCAAGCATATTTTTTATGAAAAGTTAGTTGAAAAAATGCTTAATCGCTTAAGTCCTTTTTTAGTTCAGAAATAACAAAGTAATTGGACAAAGTTGTTTGTGTGTTTAACTGTTTAAAGGCATAATAACTTTATTAACAGTAGTTTTCGTAAACGAATAAACAATTAAACACACAAACCTATCCTCTTACACAGTCATCACTTTGCTCTGGCAAACGAAGTCTGTTGTAGGAATAGCCGTCTTTGCAATCGCATTGAAACCGCCATCTACTTCCGTGAAGTTGCGATAGCCACGCGCTTGAAGAATACTAGCTGCCATCATACTTCTGTATCCACCAGCACAATGCAAGTAAAAATGCTCTTGTGGGTTAACATCTTTTACCCATTCGTTGATGTATGCTAAAGGACGATTATAAGCATCTTCAACATGTTCTGCGTTATACTCGCTTTCTTTACGTACATCCACTATTTTATCTTCGCCAATTTTAACTTGCTCCGCAAATTGTTCTACGGCAATTCTGTTAACCGTGTCTATTTCTTTACCTGCATTTTGCCAAGCATCAAAGCCGCCTGCCAAATGTCCTAGCACATTGTCAAAACCGACTCTGCTCAAGCGTGTGACCGCTTCTTCTTCGTCGCCTAATTCTGTTACTAAAATGATAGGCTGCTTCACATCAGCAATCAAAGCACCGACCCAAGGTGCAAAATCTCCTTTCAAGCCAATGTTGATAGACTGCGGAACAAATCCTTTGTAGAAATTACCACTATTTCTAGTATCTAAAATCAAAGCTCCTGTACTTTCGGCTACTGTTTCAAATTCGTCAGGGGTAAGGGCTTTCATACCATTGTTGAATACTTCATCAAAACTATCATAACCATGCTTGTTCATCGCTACATTAGCACCAAAATAAGCCGGTGGAGGCAATAAGCCGTCGGTTACTTCTTTTACAAATTCTGCTTCGGTCATGTCTGCACGCAAAGCATAGTTAAACTGCTTTTGATTTCCAATGGTAGAAACGGTTTCTTTGCTCATGTTTTTTCCACAAGCACTACCTGCACCATGCGCTGGATAAACTATAACATCATCCGCCAGAGTCATAATCTTAGTTCTCAAAGAGTGGTACAAAGTAGCAGCAAGTTCCTCTTGTGTCATAGAAGCTGCCTTTTGAGCTAAATCAGGACGACCAACATCACCGATGAATAACGTATCACCACTAAAAATACAGTGGTCTTTACCGTTCTCGTCTATTAAAAGGTAAGTGGTACTTTCCATCGTGTGTCCAGGTGTATGCAACACTTTAATAGCAACATCACCTACTTTGAAAATTTGTTCATCTTCGGCAATAATTGCATCGAACGAAGGAACAGCACTCGGACCATAAACAATAGGCGCATTTGCCTTTTTAGACAAGTCTAAATGTCCGCTTACGAAATCTGCATGAAAATGCGTTTCAAAAATGTATTTTAACTTAACATTATCGCGCTCTAATCTGTCCATATAAGGCTGCACTTCGCGCAAAGGGTCAATAATTGCTGCTTCACCATTTGAAGTGATGTAATAAGCACCTTGTGCTAAACATCCTGTATAGATTTGTTCTATATTCATTGTTTAAGATTTATAGTTTTAAATTTAAAAAAATATATAGCAAGCCAGCTATGGCTATGCCTTAATTAGCTAAAAATTGTTTCTTTTAAAAGAATGTAAATGCCCATTACTAATACAAACCATCCGAAAGCGGGCTTAAGTTTATTGCCATCTATTTTTTTAGAAAGCAAAATGCCCAAGAATATACCTACTATAGCAAACCCAGAAACGAGCAACAAAAACAACCAATCAATATAAGCTTCTCCGCCTTCACCAAAAAAACCAATCAAAGATTTAGCAGCGATAATCACTAAAGAAGTACCAATTGCTTCTTTCATAGGTAGTTTGGAAAGTATGACCAAAGCGGGTATGATTAGAAATCCACCACCAGCACCTACTAAGCCCGTCAAGACACCTACTATGGTTCCCTCCACTAGAATAAATGGATAATTGAATTTCTGTTCGCCTTGCTCAGTTTCATCATTATCTTTTTCTTTACCACTTCTTATCATGCTGAAAGCCGCTACGATCATCAGCAAAGCAAATAAAGTCATTAAGAACATACCTTTGGTTGCGACAAAACCACCAATGGTAAATAGCTCGTTGGGAATAGCCGGCACGATGTATGCTCTAGTTAAAAATACAGCTATAATAGATGGTACACCAAAAACAATAGCGGTTTTGATATTTACTAAATCTTTTTTGAAGTAGCTTACTGAGCCTACAGCACTGGTAGTGCCTACGATAAAGAGTGAATAAGCAGTCGCCAAAACCGTGTCCACACTAAAAAGATAGACTAAAACAGGTACAGTCAGAATACTCCCGCCGCCTCCAATTAGTCCTAATGCTACACCAACCAATACCGATGAAATATAACCTGCAATTTCCATTTTCTTTTTTATTCATAATTAACAGTACAAAGTTACAGGCATCAAAAAAGCCGTACCGTTACTTTTGTTACATAAGGATAATTTTATTTCTTCCTAGTTGTACTACGCCCTCTTTTTCTAGTTGCTTGAGTAACCTAGAAACCACTTCTCTCGCTGTGCCTAGCTCATTCGCTAATTGTTCGTGCGTAATTTGAATTTGCGCATTTTTAGTCAATACCTGTTTTTTTTGTAGTAAATCCAGCAAGCGTTCATCCATTTTTTTGAAAGCAATGTCATTAATCATTTCTAGTAATTCTTCAAATCGTTTGTGATACAAGCGAAAAATATAGTTCAACCATTCAGGATGTTCTTTGATAAAAAGGTTCACTTTTTCTATCGGCAAAAAAAGAATTTCTGCGTCTTCCTCTACTTCTGCTTTTACTTTACTAGTTTCATTGTGAAT
>DAITMC010000016.1:0-6874 GCA_036835365.1 Saprospiraceae bacterium | reverse complement strand
AAAATTCTATTCCAGTATAACCAAGGTAATCCTACTTTTTTCAACTGGTACATAGACCAACGCTCTTTGGATTGATCGAACGGAAAAGTCTCCATCGGCTTATTGTTGTAGTCAAATTCTGCTAAAACTAATTTGCCATATCCCGTAACTAATGGACAAGAAGTATAGCCATTGTAACTAGCACTCAAATTAGCGTGGTTAATTGCCGATAGCAAATTAGCAACAACAACAGGAGCTTGTTTGCGAATGGCAGCACCTGTTTTAGAGGTAGGCAAATTAGAAGAATCGCCTAAGCTAAATACATTAGCATGTCGTACATGTTGGAGTGTATTTTTATCCACATCCACCCAACCTGCTGCATTTGCTAAAGAGCTGTTTCTTATCACATCTGGTGCGCTTTGTGGCGGTACTACATGAATCATGTCGTAATCTACCCACGTAACAACATCTTTATTTTGCTCGCCAATACCTACAAACTTTGCGCGTTTGTTTGTCGCATCAATTTCTTCCAAGCGATGCATAAAATTGAGTTTAATATTACCTCTTTTACACACTTCTAGCAATGTTTTTTCATACTTTTCAACGCTAAACAATTTGCCAGCACCACTCCAGTATTGAATATCCACATTTTTTAATATCCCATTCTTTCTGAAATAGTCCGCTGCCAAATACATAATTTTATGGGGCGCACCTCCGCACTTTACTGGTGTATGTGGATTATGGAAAATGGCTTTTCCTCCTTTCATGTTTTTAATACACTCGTAGGTATAAGGTGCTGTCTTGAAACTGTAGTTGGAGCAGACTCCACCCTTGCCTAAGGCTTCAGGTAATCCTTTTACATCTGACCAGTTCAATTGAATGCCAGGGGCAACAACCATGAATTCATAGTTTACGCTATCTCCGTTATCTAGTTGAACTGTATTTGATTCAGGTTGAAAGGCAAGTGCTTTTTGTTTAATCCATTTAGCACCTTTAGGAATAACATCTGCTTGATTTCTAACCGTGTTATTGCTATCAAATACTCCACCACCTACTAATGTCCAAGCAGGCTGATAATAATGCTTGTCTGATGAATCAACAATAGCAATATCTAATTTGCGATTTTTTCTAAGTAACTGCGAGGCAACAGATATACCCGCATTACCGCCACCTATAATGACGACTTGATGTTTATGTTGCATATAGTTTATGATTTGAATTATAAAATAATATTACTATACAAATATATGAACATTAATTCATTTATCAATCTAATTTATGTCATTTTTTTTGAAAATTTATTGAAAATGCAACTATTGTTTCGATTTAGATAGAAAATATAGGTTTGGATTTTGTTTATTGAAGAGGAATAATAAAGCTGGGAAGTAGGAACAGTGGTAATGTAAGTGGAAAGCAAGGATAAATATAGTTGGTGTGGACAACTATATTTATCCTTCACAAAATGGAATGTAAAACGTAAGCGTAGCGACTACAAAATAGAATACTCGATATATTCTTTTTTATCAGGATAATCAGTAGTGTAATGCAGCCCTCTACTTTCGCGACGCATAGCCGCAGAACGGGAAATGAGATAGCTTACTGTAATCAAGTTTCTAAGTTCACATAGTTGAGGAGAAACCAGTGTAGCATTGTAAATCTCTTCCGTTTCTGTGTAAAGCAGGTGCAGTCTGTCTAAAGCTCTTTTTAATCTTACTTTAGAACGAACAATTCCAACGTAGTTGCTCATAATTTCCTTGACCTCTTTGATACTCTGCGTTAGTAGAACTTTCTCTTTAGGCTCGGTCGTGCCGCGTGTCATCCAATCTGGTATATTTTCTTGATAGTCATAAAGATGAATAGTTGGCGTAATTGCCTCTTGTATTCTGTGCCCAAATACTAATGCTTCTAATAAAGAATTGGATGCCAGACGATTAGCTCCGTGAAGACCTGTACAAGTACATTCGCCACAAGCATACAATCGCCCAATAGAAGTTCTACCATATTCATCTACACGGATGCCACCACAAATGTAGTGGCAAGCAGGCACCACAGGAATCATGTCTTTCATCGGGTCTATGCCAACGCTCAAACATTTATTGTAAATATTGGGAAAATGGTGAATAAAGGCTTCTTTATCTAAGTGCCTACAATCCAAATACATACATTCTTCCCCTCTAACTTTGACTTCATTATCAATAGCTCTTGCTACAATATCTCGCGGAGCAAGCGACTTTCGATAATCGTATTTGTGCATAAATTCTTCGCCTTCTCCGTTTTTTAGAATACCTCCAAAACCGCGAACCGCCTCAGAAATAAGGAAAACGGGATTTTCACCAGCAAGGTTGAATAACGCTGTTGGATGAAATTGAACAAATTCCATGTTCTCAATATGCCCCTTAGCGCGATACACCATAGCAATGCCGTCGCCTGTGGCAATTACAGGGTTGGTCGTGTTTCGATACACTTGCCCTGCGCCACCCGAAGCCATAACCGTTACACGCGCAAGAAAAGTTTCTATCTCATTTGTTTGTTTATTGAGGGCATAAACACCAAAGCACTCTAAATTAGGCGTTAAGCGCGTTACGTTGTGCCCAAGATGATGCTGTGTGATGATGTCAATAGCGAAATAGTGTTCTAGTATCTCAATATTGCTTAATTGATTGGCTTTTTCTAGTAAGGCGCGTTGTATTTCCCAACCGGTAATATCTTTGTAGTGTAAAATTCTATTTTCGGAGTGTCCACCTTCTCTACCTAAATCGTAGTTATCTTCAACGTCCATATGCTTATCAAAGCGCGTACCCCAATCAATGATTTCCTTTACCCGTAAAGGACCTTCTTTTACTACTATTTCGACCACATGTCGGTTACAAAGCCCTGCACCAGCATCTAGGGTATCCTCGATATGTTTTTCGTAAGAATCAATTTTATTGTTCCACACTGCTGCTACGCCACCTTGTGCATAACTTGTATTGGTTTCCTCTTCATTGACTTTAGTGAGTACCAACACTTTTCGGTCAGGGTGTATCATAGCTGTTTTTATAGCAGTCATTAAGCCTGCTGCTCCTGCCCCCACAATAAGTATATCGACTTTATTTGTCATTTACTTAGGTTATTTTTATTATCGTGATTAGTATAAATGCTAAATATTCATAAACCAATACTAAGGCATTTTTATCATAGTTGTTCTAACCTTTTCGAGTAAAATTTTTATTAACAAGATGAAATAAGTAAATTGGACAAGGTACTAGGTTGATCGGTCTAATTACTTATTGGTGTAATCAGCACATTAACAGGGAGCTGTATAGCTAAACCGCCAAAATCTGTAAACAATTTTGTCCACTTACTGAACAAAAGATAATTTTAGGCTATCTTTTTGTTTTTCACAAAACTTCAACTTTATTACCTTTACATCTCAAATGAGAAAAAAGATGTATAAGAATTATAAACAACTTAACCTGCCAGAAATAGATCGTACGATACTTGAGTTTTGGGAAAGAGAAAAAATTTTTGAAAAAAGTATTACACAACGAGCTGCAGATAAAAGTTTTGTCTTTTATGAAGGTCCGCCTTCTGCTAACGGGAAACCTGGTATTCATCATGTCATGGCGAGAACGGTAAAGGATGTTTACTGCCGTTTTCATTCCATGAAAGGCAAGCGTGTAGAACGAAAAGGAGGTTGGGACACGCATGGTTTGCCCATCGAGTTGAATGTAGAAAAAGAACTGGGCATCACAAAAGAGGATATCGGCACTAAAATCTCAGTGGACGACTACAACAAAGCATGCCGTGAGATGGTAATGCGCTACAAAAATATGTGGGACGACCTCACCCGTCAAATGGGGTATTGGGTGGACTTAGACAATCCCTATATCACGTTTGAAAATAACTACATTGAATCGGTTTGGTGGCTTTTGCAGCAACTCTACAAAAAAGATTTGCTCTACAAAGGCTATACTATACAGCCCTATTCCCCAGCAGCAGGCACAGGGTTGAGCTCACATGAGTTGAATATGCCTGGAGCTTACAAAAACGTCAAGGATACCTCTATTGTAGCTGCTTTTAAGGTAGAATACAATGAGAAATCTGCATTTCTATTTGAAAACCCAGCAGAGGATGTACGTATTCTCGCTTGGACAACTACGCCTTGGACTTTGCCCTCCAATACTGCCTTGACCGTCGGGCCGAAAATAGAATATGTTAAAATAAAAACCCATAACCCTTACACTAACGTGCCACAAAGTGTGGTATTAGCAGAGGATTTGGTGTCAAAATGGTTTGATAATAGTGGCGATGCCAATGCTAAAAAGCCGAAAATATTGGCGCAAAGCCCCTCATTTTTAGGTAGTCAACTAGCAGGTATTCGCTATGAGCAATTGTTGGTGTTTGGCAATCCAATTGAACCCGTAGATGGTGCAACAGATGCTTTTAGAGTAATTACGGATGCCTTTGTTACTACTTCTGATGGTACGGGTATTGTGCATACTGCACCTTCTTTCGGTGCAGATGACCGAATGGCAGGTAAAAAAAATGGAATTGGTGCGCTTACATTGGTGGATAGAGCAGGAAAATTTTTACCTACGGTAGGTGAATTTTCCAACCGATACATTAAAGATTACAAAAATGAGGCGGACTATCGCTCGGTAGATATTGATATTTCTATCAAACTGAAGCAAGAAAACAAAGCCTTTGATGTCCGAAAATATGAACACAACTACCCGCATTGCTGGCGAACAGATAAGCCTGTGCTTTATTATCCACTAGATAGTTGGTTTATCAAAGCCTCCAAAATGAAGGAGCGCATGGTAGAATTAAATAAAACAATCAACTGGAAACCTAAATCCACAGGAGAAGGACGCTTTGGAACGTGGCTTGAGAATTTGCAAGATTGGAACTTATCTCGTTCGCGCTACTGGGGCATTCCTCTACCTATCTGGCGCACAGACGATGGCAAAGAGGAAATCTGCATAGGTTCTTTTGCAACATTAGAAGCCGAAATCAGAAAAGCAAATGCTGCACTTCATCTTTCCCAAACCTTGCCAAAGGATATGCACCGCCCCTATGTGGATGAAATTGTGCTAGTTAGCTCAAGTGGTCAGCCTATGAAACGAGAGTTGGATTTGATTGATGTTTGGTTCGATTCTGGCTCAATGCCTTATGCACAATGGCACTATCCGTTTGAAAACAAAGACGTTTTTGAAAAGAATTTTCCGGCCGATTTTATCGCCGAAGGAGTGGATCAAACAAGAGGGTGGTTCTACACGCTTCACGCTATTGCGACTATGGTATTCGATAGTGTAGCTTTTAAGAATGTTGTTTCCAATGGTTTAGTGCTGGACGATAAAGGGGAAAAGATGTCGAAAAGCAAAGGCAACATCGTTAATCCGTTTGATACGCTATCACTCTATGGTGCAGATGCTACACGTTGGTATATGATGGGAAATTCCAATCATTGGGACAACCTTAAATTCGACTTGAAAGGTGTGGAAGAAGTGCGCAATAAATTCTTTGGAACGCTTTACAATACCTACAATTTCTTTGCCCTTTACGCCAATATTGATGGTTTTAAATATAAAGAAAAAGATATTCCGCATGAAAATCGCCCTGAAATTGACCGCTGGATTATTTCCAAGTTATACTCGTTGATGCAAGAAGTCAATGAAGATTATCAACAGTATGAATCTACGCAGGCTGTGCGCAAAATTCAGGATTTTGTGTTAGAGCAGTTGAGCAATTGGTATGTTCGCTTGAGCCGCCGCCGCTTCTGGAAAGGTGAATACACCGAAGATAAAATTTCTGCTTATCAGACGCTGTACAAGTGTATGGTTGGTGTGGCTAAGATGATGGCACCTGTTTCGCCGTTCTTTTCCGATTGGTTGTTTCAAAACTTAAATGAGGTAAGCAAGAAAGAAAATTTGCGTTCCGTACATTTAACTAATTTCCCTAAACCATTGCGCAATAGCCATATTGACAAGGCTTTGGAAGAGCGTATGGCGTATGCTCAAAGAATTTCCTCTTTAGTGCTTTCGCTCAGAAAAAAAGAGAAAATTAGAGTGCGTCAGCCACTACAAAAAATCATGTTGCCGATACTTGACCCCAATTTTCAAGCGCAGGTGGAAGGGGTAAAAGATTTGATTCTTTCGGAAGTGAATGTGAAAGAAATTGAATTTTTGACGGATGCCTCCGGCGTAATTAAGAAAAAAGTTAAGCCCAATTTTAAAACACTAGGCAAACGTCTGGGTAAGCACATGAAAGCAGCTTCGCAAATAATCAGCGACTTACAACAAACCGATATTGCTCAATTTGAACAATCTGGAAAATTTGTACTTATCATAGAAGATGAACAATTTGAACTTCATCTGGAAGATGTCGAGATTGTAGCGGAAGATATTCCAGGCTTGTTGGTGGCTAATGATGGTGCATTAACCGTAGCTTTGGATGTAAATATCACGCCTTTACTGGAGGCAGAAGGCATTGCTCGCGAGATTGTGAATCGTATTCAGAACATTCGCAAGGAGCAAAATTTTGAAGTCACCGATAGAATAAACATCCAGATTCAAGCAGACGCTTTCATTGTGCCTACGGTGGAACAATTTGGCGATTACATAAAAGCAGAAGTGTTGGGTGATACACTAAGTTTAGTACCTACTATTGAACACGGTGTAGTAGTAGAGCTAGTGGGGGAAAAAAAGCTGCATTTGATGATTACAAAATAGCGTAGCAAAAGAAAGAGCATAAATCAAAAAATCTTGTTCTATTTTAATCCATACAACATCTAGTCTGTTATAACATTTAAAGTTAAAAATTTAATGACTGTTATTGACTAAAACATAACTAAAATGGCGATAATGATTACGGACGAGTGCATCAATTGTGGTGCATGTGAACCAGAGTGTCC
>DAITMC010000015.1:18073-28023 GCA_036835365.1 Saprospiraceae bacterium | reverse complement strand
CGTTACTTAGGGAAATAGGTCTTATGCGTTTTTTCCTAAGTATATTTTATTTGGCACTTGTAAATCTTCTTTACGGGCAATCCTCAGGTTTGGATAGTTTATCTATGAGAGAAACTATCAGGGTATTTCCACTTGAGATAGTAAATTCTCCTTACCGAGATGTAAATCTTTCGATTACGCCAAATGGAAAATACCTGTTTTTTATGTCAGGTAGAGGCGAAACCCAATGGTCGCTTAAAAAGGAATCTACATTTAAAGGTAAAGTAGAGTACGATGGAGACATCTGGTTTAGCGAGCGAATAAACACTATCTGGCAGCCACCTAAATATTTGCCTCTGCCTATCAATAGCTCTAAGTCAGAGGATGAACCCAACATTTCGCCTGATGGTCAGACGGTTTATTTCCAAAGTTGGCATAATGGTTGGGAGATAGATGGTGGACCTTATTATCGTGCTGAGTTGTACGGCAATCGCTGGCAAAATCCTACGGGGCTTTATGGAGGAATTCATCAGTTCTTTAAGGACAGCATGAGTTATTATCGCCGATATGCAACGGATGGAATGGCGATTTCACCCAACGGAAAAATCTTTATTGTTGCTGCAGGTGTGGATTACGACGGTGATTTGGATTTGTACATCAGTAGAAAATCGGATAACAACGAATGGTCGTATCCTAAACGCTTGGTCATCAGTACAAAAGGCGAAGAGCGCTCTGTTTTTATTGCTGCTGATGGCAAAACCGTTTATTTTGGTTCCAGTGGTCATGGAGGATTTGGCGGTTTGGATATTTTTAAAACAACACTTTACGACGACGACTCTTTTGGCGAAATCATCAACATTGGTGCACCTTTCAATACGAATCAACACGACTTTGGCTTTATTATCGGTGCTTTAGGCAATGAAGTTTTTTTTGTACGCAATGACGATATTTACTATGCCCAACTTGGTGAACAATTCAACGAAATAAAGCCCTCGCCTACCCTAGTCATCAACGGCTTAGTGCTAGATTGCCAACAAAAACCAGTGCAAGCTACCATTGAGCTTTATGATATGACGCAAAATAAATTACTGGCTACTGCCAGAAGTAATAGCATTTCGGGAGCGTATTCCGTAGCCATCCCTCGCCTTGAAGGAAAGTATCGGCAACGCATTCGCTATGCTAATGATACAACGCTGCTGCGCAAGGATTTTGACCTTACGGAAGACACCCCGCAACTGCTGGAGCTTACTATTCAACCAGATTGCGCACCTACTGTACCCGTAGTCATTCCACCTAGTCGTGCTTTGCCAATTCCCACTTTTGATGCCTTGATTTATTTTGATTTTGATAAACAAGCCCTAAAATCCGAAGAACAAGTGAAGCTAGATAGTTTGGTGTCGCTACTGCAAGGCGTAAATGGCTCGATGCTTGAAATTCATATTGTTGGGCACACCGATAGCTGGGGCAGCGATGCGTACAACATCAAACTATCGCAACGCAGGGCAACTGCCGTAGCCGATTACCTGCGCCAACACACAGCGGTTGCCTTGCAAGTTACTTATGAGGGTGAAACTATTCCTTTGCTGGAAAACACTACACCACAAAATAGAGCTAAAAATAGAAGAGTAGCAGTCCTGTTGAAAGAAAAAGATGCGGTAAATCAATAAGGCAGGTAAGCGGACGAAATTGTTTACACTTACCGACGAATGGAGATTTCGATGGATGGAGATTCCTATCTCCATCTTAACTTATGTTTTACGTTTCTAAACGTGAGATGAAACGTGCTCGTTAAGAAACGACTGAACACGTTAAGCCGATGTTTCCAAACATCGGCTTAACGTGTTCAAGTTCATGAATGAGTTTACCCTGCTTGAAAGGCTATCCCTGCATAAATTGCTTCTAATGCTACCCTGCAATCCATGATGGTAATGCTTTCTGCCAATGTTTGCGCATAGGTGTAGTGCCATTCGCGCTCTGTTTGTCGGTGATAGCTGTGTATGCTAGCACAATCTTGATGTATCATCAAGTATTGTTGCAAGGTAGGAATGGTTCGGTAGCACATCCATTTATCAATTCGATCTTGTTCTTCTGTGCTTGGCGATAAAATTTCAATCAATACTGTTGGGTTGAGCGTAGCTTTCATATTTTTCTTGTGCTGATGAAACTCCTGTTCGCCACACACAATAACCAAGTCAGGATAAAAAACTTTGTTGCAAGCGGGTATTAAAATCATGCGGTCGGCTACGTATTTTTTGCAACCCTTAATGCTAATACAATCTGCTAAAGCATCCGAAATATTGGTTTGAATTTCTCCATGCTCTGGCGAAGTGTAGGACATCGCTTTGATATTGCCGTCCCAAAACTCATTTCTATATTCCGCTTGATATTCCAAATCGAAATATTCTTCTAAGGTATATTGCTTTTTTATACTTTTTTCTTCGGGCAGTATTTTTTGTATTTGGCTCATTTACGTATTGATTTCAGTTTCAAATATAAAGAAAAAAAATGGAAAAGGCAAATCCCAAATGGTAGGCGCTTGGATCAAAAGCTCCATTGATGGATGGAGATTCCTATCTCCATCTTAACTTATGTTTTGCGTTTCTAAACGTGAGATGAAACGTACTCGTTAGGAAACGACCGAACACGTTAAGCCGATGTTTGGAAACATCGTCCATCAAAAAAGGAAAGACGTTCTTTTTCAATACTAGCCTTTCCTATGTTCGATGTGTTTGCCTTTGACGGCAGGATAAACTTCGTGCTTATACAAAACGTACACTTCTAGCTTTTTTAAAAACTAAAATTCTGACGAATATGACCACCGGACTACACGAAAACCTATATTATTGTTAGTATTGATAGGATTGTTCCTGTTGCGAAAAGAAGAACGACAATTGTTTGCATTATTGTTCCAAGAACCGCCACGAACCGCGCGTGTGTCGAAATAAGTTTACCCCTTGACTGCTAATATACCAAAATATTTTGTATTCCAACCTTTTTGATTGTCCATTGCGAATATGCCCCAGCCAGCTATTAAGGCCGTTTTCTAATTCACTCCATGCTAATTCTCCACATATTGCTTTATTTAGGCGTTTCCGAATTAATCGAGTATATCGTTTAGTATTGTTTTTCAGTACTACTTTGTAATGTGGATACACCTTAAACCCAAGAAAAGGTACACCATATTTTGTTACCATAATTTGAGATTTATGAGGATGAAGTAGTAACCGAAGTCGCTGTAAGTAGGCGGTAATTTCCCTTTTCCAAATGTGTAAAGTTGTTTTATCGTTACTGAACAAAACGAAATCATCCACATAACGAATGTAAGCAGTTGCTTTCAATTGCGCTTTTATAAAATGGTCGAAACGATTCAAGTAAATATTTCCCCACCATTGGCTGGTTAAGTTTCCAATAGGTAATCCTCGTCTTCGGGTGTAAGGCGTAAACAAATCATCTTCTGGAAAGTAAACAATATGTTGTTCCTGTTCATTGGAATTATTGATAATGCGATCCATCAACCACAAAGTATCCGCGCATTGAATCTTCCATCGAAGTTCCTGTTTTAATATTTCATGGTCTATGCTGGGAAAAAATTTCTTAATATCACATTTCAGAACGTACTGATACTGCTTGGCGTAGTATTGAAAACGGTTGAGAGCTTTGTGTGTGCCTTTTCCTTTTCTATTGGCATAGGTATCATAAATGAAAGTCTTTTCAAATAATGGGGCAATAATGTTGCATAGTGCATGATGCACTACTCTATCTCGATAAGGTGCAGCACTGATAAGACGTTCTTTGGGTTCAGAAATCATGAACGCTCGGTAAGTACCTGGTTGATACGTTTTGGTTTCCAGTTCTTCTTTGAGTTGAAATAGATTTTCTTCCAACCTGAAATTGAATTGGCTCACTTCTGGATATTGCGTTTTACCTTTTTGTGCATTTTGGGCAGCCAAAAAAAGATTCGTAAAACTCGTGATGTTAGGATATAAGTTTTTATAAGTTTTCATCTAAATAACGATGATAATGTTTAAGAAACAATCTATTCTACAATATCTGTTACATAATTATTATGGTAAACGAGACCATCATTACTAAAACGTACACTTTCGTTAAAGAAACGGTATTAGCCGTCGAAAAAATGCCTAGAGGATTCAAATTTACATTAGGCGACAAAATTCAAGCTATGGCAACTCAATTACTTGAACAGTCTATTGAAGCCTACTACGCCCCCAAAGAGGAAAAGAAAAAACGCCTCTTTGCCATTAATATCCTACTCGAAAAAATGCGCCATTTTTTTCGACTCGGCTTTGATGTAGGGCTATACAGCTCCAAAAAATACGAATATTTTGCCCAGCAACTCAACGAAATTGGCAAAATGGTAGGCGCTTGGATCAAAAGCCTCTAAAAAAAAAATTTCGACCGCCTTCGGCGGTCTTTTAAGAGGGTAAAAAAGGGTAATACCTGCTTCGCAGGAAAAGGGATCAAGGGTTAGCACCGGACTACACGAAAACCTATAATATAGTTAGTATTGATAGGACTGACCCTGACGCGAAAAGAAGAACGACAATAGTTCGCATTACTGAACCAAGAACCGCCACGAACCGCGCGACCATAATTATTTTTTTCAAAATCTTCTGCGCCTTGTGGGTTAGTGGCGTTGTCGCTTTCTTGGTAGTAAGTGGAACTGTATTTATCCCAGCACCATTCGTAAACATTGCCACTCATATCGTACAAGCCCAGCGCATTGGGTGGAAATCGCTTGACAGGCGTGGTAGCTCCGTAGCTACTGCCTTTTTCGTAGTAGTCTTTATTGTACTGCTCGTTGTAAGCATGCTCCACATCAAAATTCATTTCCGAAATACGCGCAATGTCCTGCCCATTGCCGAAGCGCGCTTTTCCGCCCCTTGCCCTAGCAGCAAATTCCCACTCGGCTTCGGTGGGCAGTCGGTAGCCGTTGGCTTGCCAGTCAGCAAGCACTTCGTCGTTGCCTTCAAAAGCATAAACAGGCGACAATCCCTGCCATTCGCTTAGCCAATTGCAGTAGCGGCAAGCGTCGAACCAATTGACATTGATAATGGGTCGTTCGCCACGTCCAAAGCCCGAATCATTGGGCAATTTTCTGCCAGTCAGGAAACAAAATAAGCCGTATTGAAAAGTGGTAACAGGCGTATCCGCCATGCTAAAATCACTTACGGTTACGGTATGAATAGGTTGTTCAAAATCATAACCCTCTTCGCTTCCCATTTGGTAAGTGCCGCCTGCTATGGGTAGCATAGCAGGAAAGTAGCGGTGTTGCATACTTTCATACCATAGAGCATCGTAGCGTGGCAGCCAGCTATCAAAGTCCTTGCCTCGACTTGCATTAAAAGCTGCAAGATAGCGATGAAGCTCCAAATCGGTTATTGGAGCTAAGCTGTTTAAAAACTGAAGCGAAGCGTGCAGTTGATCTGTTTGCTCCGGCAGCAAGTGGAAAAGATAAGGCAATTCCTTGGCGAGGGCTTGCACTTTTTCAGCATATAAGTTTTCTCTTGCCGCGATTTGCAAATTTTCTAAGGCTTTGCCATGCTCCAAATCTTCGATACACCGTTGAGCAGTCGAAAAAGCAAGGTCAAAATTTTGTTGCTTTTGAGCGATGTACTTGGCTTGGTCGCGTTTGAGTTTTTCCCAAATCCGCTCCGGTAGTTTAGGCATCGCCTGTGCACCCGCCAGGATATCTTCGATGTCGGTTTCGCTGAAATCGGGTAGCGCGTCTCGCTCAAAGTCTTTGATTTTAGGCTGCGCAATTTGCCAAGCGCGTTGTCCTACGCGGTTGGAGCTATGAAATTTCTGCGCCACAATAGGTGCAAGCGAGTCATGGGCTAAACGAATACTTTCACCGTTTGGAACACTCAGCACCAAGTAAGTGCCCTTAAGTTGCTCCAACAAGGTCGCTAAATTAGCAATATGCCCATAGCGTGCTTGCAGTTGCTGCACTTTAGCACTGCCTGCTGTTTGTCGTGGCGTAACAAGATGATTCAGGATGTCCAACACCAAACCATTTTCGTTCTGCTGCTGAAATGCTGCTGGCAACTGGTCGAGTTGAAAATCTACCATTTGTGCCAAACCCGTTTTTTCAAAGCGTTTGTAAGCCGAGCGATCGAAAATAGGTTCTTCTTCATCTAGAGATATGGCCTCGTCCCAAAGGTTGCTCAGTTGCAGTTGCAACAAAGGCGCAATATGCGATTCCTGATCAGCACACACCTTTTCGACCATGAGTTCCACTAGCTGTTTGTCAATTTGCAATTGGAATTGGCGTTGTAAGGCTTTGCTTTTCGTCACGCCCGTGATGGCTTCTTCCACGCCCGTTGGGCTGAGGGCATCTAAAGCATGGGATAAATAGGGCAGGCCCTTTTCGCGGATGGGCGTTTCTATTTTCGTAAAATGCTCGAATCGAAAGGAAAGCAGTATTTTGACAAAAGGCAATTTTTCCAGCACTTGCGCCAAAAGATGAAAAAACTGTGGCGCTTCGTTTTTCCTATCCGCATTGGCGTAGGTGAACATTTCTTCCACCTGATCCAAGATAATCAGGTACGGCTTGGTGGAAGGCTGCAAGTTCGTTGTAGCTTGTTGTAGCTGTTCCTCCAAACCCAAGTGGTAATCGCGCCGAATGATGCTATGCAACTGATATTTCGATTCGATGCGGGGCAACACGCCTGCATGAAGTAAGGAAGATTTCCCTACACCCGAAGGACCATGCAACAAAAACAAGCGATAGTCGGGCTGTCCAATCAGGTTGATTAGTTTGTGAATGTCATCTGTCCTGCCAAAATAGATGCTCGCTTCCTTTGGCTCAAAATAGCGCAACCCCACATAAGGAAATTGCAATTGAGGGATATAATGGTCATATCGTTCCGGTAGCGGATAGACTTCTTTAGAAACTACGGTTTCCGAAGGACTGATTTTGGGAATGCCTTTTGTTGCTATGGTATCCACCACTTGCAGCAAGTCGTATTTTAAATTGATGGTTCGAATCTGAGGCGTATTTTGGATACTGGGTAGTGCTTTGAGGTCGTCGGGTAAGTGCTCGGATTTGGGCAATTTGCCTTCATCCAGCAATAAAGGAAGGATGCAGCGGCTGGCATCGGTTTGGCAAGCCACCAAAAAACAAGCAATTTCTTTGCGCACCCAGTCGTTGGGGTCGTCCAAGCGGCGTCTGCCACTTTCGGGGTCTTGCTGCGCCAACCAACCCACTGGAATCAGTGGCAACAGCACCTTTGCCGATTTTAAGCCACCTTCTATTTTTTCGCGCCAATAGTCGCCAGGGATGATGTCTTGAGTATCTAAAAAGACACTGTTTTCGCCAAAATGCTTTTCCAGTTCATTTTTGATGTTGATGGCTTCCGATTTGGACAGCACGCGGCGGTAATTGATGAAAATTGAGGCTTCGCGGTTTTGGTTCACTCTTTGCTGCTTTTTAAGTTTGGCTTAAAAGTAAGCTATTTTTTTTGATTTTTGATATCTGCTGACTTTGGAAATATCTTTACAGGTGTTAAATAGGGCAAATGCGTCAAAAATTGAGATTTAGCACTTTGTAATGTATTTACTATGCCACCCTTTCAGGGTTTTCAGCATTGATTGCTGTTTATGACTATAATCCTGTCACCCTTTCAGGGTTTTATTGTTGTACGCAGAATCCTAAAAGGATGACAGGATTGTAGTCAATCCATTAAAATTTGATGCGTTTACCCTAAGTGTTAAATAAAAAAACAAAAAATAATCTCTAAAAAGTGTAAATTAGCCTTGTTAAATTTCATTCACTTCAACTTTTGAAATATGAAAACAATGCAACAATGGTTTGATGAATACGGCGAGAGCCATCAAAATGGATTTAATAAGATGATGCACTGGATTTGTGTGCCTGCCATTTTTTTCAGTGTGATAGGTTTGTTGTGGAGTATTCCTAGTCAGTGGTTAAGCAATTTATTTCCCGCCAACATCGCACCTTATGCGAACGTAGCGACCTTAGTGTTGCTGCTAGGCTTGATTTTTTATTTGCGTCTTTCCTTAGGTATGTTTTTTGGGATGTTACTCGTTTCTGTGGTGGTGGTACTAGGGATTCGAGCTTTGGAAATGGTTGAGATTGCTCCACTTTGGCAAATTTCGCTTTCTATTTTTGTGATAGCGTGGATAGGTCAGTTTTGGGGGCATAAAGTAGAAGGAAAGAAACCTTCTTTTTTCAAAGATTTACAGTTCTTAATGATTGGTCCTGCTTGGTTGTTGAGTTTTGTTTACAATAAAGTGGGTTTGCGGTATTAGGTGTCAGGTGTTGGAGGGGGTGTCAGGTATTGGGTATCACAGATATTGGGGGTAATGCTTTCCATTTCGACGAATGCTATGCGAAAACGGAAAAATTAGTACAACTTTGCGTTGGCTAAATTAAGAGAAATGCGTTTTCTGAAGTTGTTCGTTTATGTTAAGAAGTACAAGTGGAATATTCTAGGGAATATTTTGAGTAATATCCTGATGGTCGTATTTGCTGTCGTTAGTCTTCCTTTACTTACTCCTTTTTTACAAATTTTATTTGGACAGCAAACTTTAGTAACGACCCAACCTGCTTGGGAATGGAGTACCTCTGCAATTAGTCAATACTTTAACTATTATCTGAGTCAGATTGTGCTTCAACAGGGAGAAAGTGCGGCTATGGCTTACGTTTGTGGATTGATAGTTATTACGTACTTTTTCAAAAATCTTTTTCGCTACTTGTCTTTATTTTTCATGGCACCCGTGCGCAATGGCATAGTGAAAGATATTCGCCAACAACTGTTTGAAAAAACGATGCACTTGCGGGTAGTTTATTTTTCGGATGCCCGAAAAGGCGACCTCATTTCGCGCATCACGGCGGATGTGCAAGAAATAGAATGGAGTATTCTTAGTATTTTGGAAACGCTTTTTAGAGACCCACTGATGTTTGCTGGTGCATTGGGTTTGATGGTTTTTATTAGTCCTAAAATGACACTTTTTGTACTGGTATTGATTTTGTTTACTGCATTAGTCATTGGTGGCATCGGGCGAGTGCTGCGCCGACAGTCTGGTGTGGTGCAAGCAACGCTAGGCAAATTAGTCTCCACTTTAGAAGAAAGTTTATTTGGTATTCGCATTATCAAAGCCTTTGGTGCAGAGCATTATCAGCAACAGAAGTTTGAAAGCACCAATGAAACCTATAAGAAAAAACTCACGCATTTGCTTTGGCGACGGGATTTATCCTCGCCAATGTCTGAATTTCTGGGGGTATCTATCGTAGCGTTGCTCATTTGGTTTGGATTCAATGAGGTGAGGGCAGGCAATTTGACTAGTCCTGTTTTTTTTACTTTTTTGTTGGCGTTTTACTCAGTGATGGAGCCTGTAAAGCGTTTCTCGAACGCTTTTTACAGCATTCAAAAAGGAATGGCTGCCGTGGATAGAGTAGATGTTATTTTGGATGCACCCGAAGAAATTATGGATGCGCCCGAGGCTTTGCCCATTCATCATTTTGAGCATCAAATTGAATATCGAAATGTGCATTTTATCTATAATGAGGCGGAGGAACCTGCGGTGAAAAACATCAATTTAATCCTTCCAAAAGGGAAAGTATTGGCGTTGGTAGGCAATTCAGGTGCAGGAAAATCCACTCTAGCTGATTTACTACCTCGATTTTATGACGTTACCAAAGGCAGTATCCTAATTGATGGTATTGATATTAAAGATATGAAAATCAAGGACTTGCGTGGACTGATTAGCGTTGTTTCTCAAGATGCAGTGCTGTTTAATGACACCATCTTTAACAACATTGTTTTTGGCATGGAAGGCGTTGCGGAGGAAGCCGTTATTCATGCAGCTAAAGTAGCCAATGCTCATGATTTCATCCTAGAAACAGAAAAAGGCTATCAAACCAATATTGGCGATAGAGGCATGAAATTGAGTGGCGGACAACGCCAAAGACTCACTATTGCTAGAGC
>DAITMC010000015.1:12562-17973 GCA_036835365.1 Saprospiraceae bacterium | reverse complement strand
ACTCTAGCATTACCGATAGGATAAACATAATCTGTATTTGCCACGATGGTAGGAACATTGTATTTTCTCAAGAAATTGATAGCTGCATTAATGCTCGAATCCCATTGAAAACCCTCATCATCTAAAAATACAAAACCATTGATGGTTTGTGGTAAATGATCGTCCAAATCGTGCATGTGTACTGCTTCTAAACCAAGTGATTGGATGTAGTAGGCAGCATTTGGTGTACCAACATAAGCGACTTTTCCTGACTTAACTTTATACTGAAAGTAAGCTTTTGCCATCATTCCTGAAGTAACAATTTGAAACTTGGATAAATCCTTTAAACCCAAGTCGCGAAACTGTTGCGCCATTTGTGAGGGGCTTCGAGAAGCGTCATTGGTCAATATAAAATGAGTGATGCCTAGATGTTGGATATACTCTATTGTTTCTATTACGCCTTCAATAAGCCCTTTAGAGTTTTTAATGACCCCATAGGAATCAAAAAAAACAACTTTATACTGCTTTACGATTTCTTTAAAAGAGACTAAGTCCATAAGTTTTTTAAATGAATGATGCTAAAGTATTACCTCTTGACAATGATGCGTAAAATAGGATGCACCAGAAAGAGTATGTTTTGAAAATCAGGAAGCAGCTTGGAAAATTCTGCTGTGTTTACAGAATTCTAAACAAAATCCAATTAAATTTCAAAACATACGCTAAGTTTTATTCACCTTTTTTTGACGCAAAAGAGAGATGATATGACTAATCATTGCCAAACTTAGCAAACTTTGCATCAATTTCAGGAGCTAGAGCATATAACATTTTAAAATCTTCTTCCATTCGATCCGTAGCCGGGGGGAAGCGATACATATAAACATACACCCCTGATGCAGTCACCCAACTCAAATAACCATTGACATCACTAAAAGCGGCAATCTGCCCTAGCCCTTCCACTTGCCGAAAAGGTGGCACGTTAGCACCATATTGCTTAATCATACCTATGCGAATAAGGTCTTGTACATATTCGATATTTGCAGGATTTTTTCGATAACCGATGACAAAAGTTTCTTGTGAGCCATCTGGTCGGCATTCGCAACCGCTGGCATGAGCATCAGGTGCAGTTCGACTAATTAACTTGATGTCACTTTTACTAAAGCCAGGAATATTCCTACGTAACCAATCTTTTGAAATCAGTTGGCATGCTTCTTGAATCATCCCAACCGTTACATCTCGGTCGGCGTGTGGATTTTCTTCTATGTTTCCGATGGGAGCGGGTAATCCTTCTTCCACTTTAGTTGTGCTCTTGACCGCCTTACTTTCTTCATTTTGGCAGCTCAAAATCAGCACCAACACACAAAACAATCCTATTAAATTGAACAAACGCATAATTCACTTTTTTGATGTTGCAAAAATATTCATTTTGTTTTGAATAAATGAGGATAAAAAATGCTTTTACTTCTGGTGTGTTATGAATTAATTTTTAGCAAGCCAAATAAAAGTTGTTTTAGCGATAAATAAAAGCATTATATTAGTTTATAATTTTTATTATTCTACTTGGTTAATTTTATTTTTTAACAGTAAGTAGGGAATAAGATATTACTCGTTGAATTTACTAGGTAAGCCAAATAAATTATCATTTATTCGTCATTAACAATTAAAAATGTGGAGGTCAGGCAACCAATTGAGGCAAATTTGGATAATTATATCAATGAGCTATTTTTTTAAAAACAAAGAAAATCAAATATTATGATGAAATCACCTTTAATGATGGGATTGCTAGCGGTTATTTTTTCGCTTTCATTTGTGGCTTGCGATGATGACGACGTAAAAACGCCAGACAGTGAGAAAACGGTTTTTGAAATTGCTAGCGATGATAGCCAGTTTAGTACCTTAACGGATGCGCTTAGAAGAGTAAACTTAGATGATGTATTGAACGGAAGTGGTCCTTTCACTGTGTTTGCACCCACTAATGCGGCATTTTCTGCTTTAGGTGTTGACTTAAATACGCTTTCCGATTCAGAATTAAGTGCTATTTTGCTATACCATGTTTTTGTGGGAGCAACTCTACGATCAAATGATATCCAAGAGGGGCAAACCTATATCGGCACAGCTTCCAACACAGGACCCGGCGGTACTAATTTATCTGCTCTTATTGAAAAAACAAGTGCTGGTGTATCTGTAAACGGTAATGTAAAAGTAACGCAAGCAGACATCATCGGTAAAAATGGGGTCATTCATGTTATTGATGCCGTATTGATTCCTTTAGATCTTGTTGGTCATGCACAAGCTAATGCTAATTTTTCTACTTTGGTAGGTGCATTGGGCACTGCTACTGGTGGTTTAGTGGATGTACTTTCTGCGACAGGTCCGTTTACTGTTTTTGCACCAATTAATCAAGCGTTTACAGCAATTAGTGCTACGGTAGCTCAGCTAACGCCTGCTCAATTAGCAGCAGTGTTAACGTATCATGTAACGCCTGGCAATGTACTATCGCAAAGTTTATCGAATGGACAGACGGTAACAACTGTGCAAGGAGAAACATTTACGATTGGTATTCAAGGTAATAGCGTAACCATTACAGATGCTGAACAGAATGTAGTCAATGTGTTGCTTACTGATGTACAAGCTACGAATGGTGTGATCCATGTATTGGACAAAGTGCTTATTCCTTCAAACTTGTAATTGTTGGAATGATTGACGAGGTATCGTTTGCTTCGTAAGTGAATAAGCCCACAATCTAAACTGTGGGCTTATTTCATTAAATCATATCATATCTTCTGGACGTACCCATTCGTCAAATTGTTCGGCAGTTACTAATCCTAAATCAATAGCTGCTTGCTTCAAGGTTTTATCCTCTGCATAGGCTTTTTTAGCGATAGCAGCTGCATTGTCATAACCAATTTTTGTATTCAACGCTGTTACCAGCATGAGAGAATTGTTAAGTAATTCATGGATGCGGTTGTAATTAGGTTGAAGTCCCTCAATACAATTATCTGTGAAACTAGCACAAGCATCTCCAATTAGTTGCGCTGACCAAAGAAAGTTATAAATGATAACGGGCTTAAAAACATTCAACTCAAAATGCCCACTCATACCACCGATATTGATGGTAACATCATTGCCAATTACTTGTGCCATAGCCATTGTCAATGCCTCTGATTGTGTTGGGTTGACCTTACCTGGCATAATGGAAGAACCAGGTTCATTAGACGGTATAATGATTTCTCCAATTCCACTTCTAGGACCAGAAGCCAGCATTCGGATGTCATTACCAATTTTCATTAAACTACAAGCCACCGTTTTCAATGCGCCGTGAGCTTCTACAATCGCATCATGTGTAGCAAGTGCTTCAAATTTATTTTCTGCTGTAACGAAAGGTAAGCCTGTTAGTCCTGCAATTTTTTCTGCTACTTTTTCGGCATAGCCTTTAGGCGCATTTAACCCTGTACCAACTGCTGTTCCGCCCAATGCTAATTCAGAAAGGTGCGCTAAGCTATGCTTAATTGCTTTAATGCCGTGCTCAATTTGCGACACGTACCCACTGAGTTCTTGACCAACAGTTATAGGCGTGGCATCCATAAAATGTGTTCTTCCAATCTTCACCACATTCATGAATTGCTGTGCTTTTTCATGTAACACATTGCGCAATTTTTCCAAGTTGGGAATAGTTACCTCCATCAATTTTTTGTAAGCAGCAATGTGCATTGCCGTTGGGAAAGTATCATTGGAAGATTGTGATTTATTCACATCGTCATTAGGGTGGAGAAAACGTTTGCCATCTGTTAAAGCACCACCTTTTAGTACATGACCTCTATTGGCAATGACCTCGTTCACATTCATATTTGATTGTGTACCAGAGCCCGTCTGCCAAATCACCAGTGGGAATTGATTGTCCAATTTACCCGCTAAAATTTCATCGCATACTAGCGCAATCAAATCTGCTTTTGCTGTCTCCAACACCCCCAAAGCTTCGTTAGTACGTGCTGCTGCTTTTTTCAAGATGGCAAAAGCATGAATCACTTCTATGGGCATTTGCTGTCCTCCAATTTTGAAATTTTGGATAGAGCGCTGTGTTTGTGCACCCCAATAAGCCTCAACTGGCACATCAATGTAACCTATACTATCTTTCTCTTGGCGAAAATTTGTCATTTGTCCTTTAATTTTTACAGTGTAAAAAAGCAGGCGAAAGATAATTCATTTCGGTTATTCCTTTGTGCATTCATCATTAAAAAGAGCTCAAGGGGGAAAAAAAGAGACTTCCGAATTTAGTCATGGAAGTCTCCGATAGCTGTACTACCTTCTCACTCTAAACTCTTTCCAAGCACAAAAGCCCGTCGGCAGTCGTGCGAAATAAGTTTTGGATATGGCATACAGCCCACTGCTACGTAGGTGTCAACATTCTTCTTTTGGCTGTAATAGGTTACCTCTAAATGGTTCTTTTGAAAATGTATCTTTTTGTTTTTCAGTGTTTTGCGTTTACATTAAGGCATAAAAAACAGTATATACAGTTCTTTAACTTCAATATAAAATTAGACTTTTTACGATACGACTGAGTTGTAACAATGTTACATGGATAATAACTTATTTCCAATTAAAAATAAGATAGGACTTTAGGGTGTGTGTGAGTAGGGAGTACAAAAATGGATAAGTTATCTTTTCTACTTACCTAAGAAACCTTATCTTTGTTATTAAAATTGATCTATGAGTGGTTTTGAAGAAAGGTACGTTAATCCATTCACTGATTTTGGGTTTAAGAAAATCTTTGGCGAAGAGCCCAATAAAGATTTACTATTGGATTTCCTGAATGAATTGCTCAAGGAGCAAGAAGGAAATATTGTGTCCCTTACCTATCTTAAAAATGAACATCTTGGTAGTAGAAATCTGGATCGCAAGGCTATTTTTGATTTGTATTGTGAAAATGAGCGTGGCGAAAAGTTCATTGTGGAGTTGCAAAAGTCAAAACAAAATTTTTTTAAAGACCGAACCCTATATTATGCTACTTTCCCCATCAGAGAGCAGGTAAAAAGAGCGGACTGGGACTATGAGCTAAAGGCTGTTTACACAGTGGCTATCCTTGATTTTGTATTTGATGAAGATAAAAGTAATCAGGAAAAATACCGCTACGATGTTAAATTAACGGATATAGAAACTTGCAAAGTATTTTATGATAAACTGACGTTCATCTACTTAGAAATGCCAAAATTTATCAAAGGAGTAGATGAATTGGAAACTCGCTTTGAAAAATGGCTTTATGTATTGCGCAATTTGAATCGCTTGGAAAGAGTTCCAGAAAAATTGAGGGAAAAAATATTTGAACGCTTGTTTGAGGTGGCGGAGATAGCTAAGTTTTCGCCTAAAGAGCTGATGTCTTACGAGGATAGTTTAAAATATTACAGAGATCTGAAAAATGTAATAGACACAGCTAAGCA
>DAITMC010000015.1:0-12462 GCA_036835365.1 Saprospiraceae bacterium | reverse complement strand
AGGATAGTTTAAAATATTACAGAGATCTGAAAAATGTAATAGACACAGCTAAGCAAGAGGGCATGATGAAAGGAATGCAACAAGGTTTTGAGCAAGGAATCAAAAAAGGAATTGAGGAAGGAGAACTGAGCAAGGCTTACCAAGTTATAAAAAAAGGTTACGAAAAAGGGTTGTCATTAGAGGTGCTTTCTGAATTAACGAGTTTAGCAAAAGATGAAATTGAACAAATGCTTGAACAAAATAAGGCAATGGATGACTCAATTTAACAGAAGAACACATGGCACGACGAAATACTAAAAAATTAAATGCTCCAAATAAACCTTTGGCACAACAGCGCCAAGTAGCAAAAGAAAAAAAAATACTAGAGCCATCCGCTGTGCAAAGTACCTCCCCTTGGTGGACAAACACGATGTGGCAATCCCTTATTATTTTTTTTTGTAGTGGGTTACTTTACATCAATACCCTTTCTCATCAATATGCTCAAGACGATGCTATTGTCTTGTATGACAATATGTTCACTACTAAAGGATTAGAAGGCATACCGGGTATTTTTCAGTACGATACTTTTTATGGATTTTTTAAAGAAGAAGGTAAAGCTAACCTAGTGGCGGGAGGTCGCTACCGCCCATTGTCGCTGGTGCTATTTGCAGTGGGCTGGGAATTTTTTGGTAATAATCCTATGATTTATCATTTAATGAACGTGTTTTGGTATGCCCTTACCTGTTTGATGCTTTACTGGTTAATATTACGATTATTAAGTTTAGAAGAGAATAAAGGGCAAGTTCACTTTATTGCCTTTGCAACAGCTTTGCTTTTTGCAGCACATCCTGTCCATACCGAAGCGGTTGCTAACATCAAAGGGAGAGATGAAATCTTGACTTTATTAGGTAGCTTAACTGCCTTATATGCTGTAATTCGTGCTTATGATGAGAAAAAAATAATTTGGCTAGTTTTCGGTGGATTTTCCTTCTTATTGGCTTTGTTGGCTAAAGAAAATGCCATAACTTTTCTCGCCGTTGCCCCTTTAACCTTTTGGGTATTCCGAAAAGCAAAATTAGGTACCACCTTGCTACATACACTACCTTTATTGATAATGGCAATCATATTTTTAGCGTTACGTGCAGCCGTGCTGGGCTTTAACTTTAGCGAACCCACAAAAGAACTAATGAATAATCCTTATCTCAAAATTGAAAATAACGAGTGGGTAGCCTTTTCCTTTTTAGAATGGTCAGCTACTATTATGTTTACCTTAGGAAAATACATTGCCTTATTATTTTTCCCGCATCCACTAACGCACGACTATTATCCTCGTCATGTAGATATGATGCAGTGGAACGATTGGCGAGTGTTGTTCAGTGCTGCTGTTTATGTTGGGCTTTTAGGATATGCGCTTGTACGTTTGCCCAAGCGAGATTGGGTCAGCTATGGTATTTTGTTCTATCTAATTACACTTTCTATTGTGTCGAATGTGGTGTTTCCTATTGGTACAAATATGGGGGAGCGGTTTATATTCATGCCTTCTATTGGCTTTTGTTTTGTTATTGTTGTGTTGATTTGGCGATTAAATGAATATTGGAGCAAATCCAAGCAGGACAAGCCAACTCGATTAGTAACGTCCTCTTTCGTTACGTTAGGACTATTATTGTTGCCATTCAGCTACAAAACCATCGTTAGAAACAATGCTTGGAAAGATAATTTCACGTTGTTCACTACGGATATTGAGGTATCCAAAAACAGTGCTAAATTAAGGAATGGTGTGGCGGGGGTATTAATTGAGCAAGGGACAAAGGAAACTAACCAAGTCAAGCAACAACAATACTTTCAAGAGGCGATAGGGCATTTACAGGAGGCAGTTAAAATTCATCCGACTTATCAAAATGCCTACCTATTGATGGGCAATGCCTACAATTTTCTTCGTCAATATGAAACCTCAATCGTTTACTACGAACAAGCATTGAAAATAAACCCTAATTATAAAGATGCACAGCAAAATTTAGGGATAACCTATCGTGATGCAGGCAGATATTATGGGGAAGCATTGAACAATCCACTGAAGTCTATTGAGTTTTTAGAAAAAGCAAAAACACTACAACCCAATAGCTGGGAAACGCTGCGTTTGCTTGGAATAGCTTACGGCGTGAATGGGCAAACCACTAAAGCGATTAATTACTTAGAGCAAGCCAATGACCTCTTTCCGAATAATGCCAGTGTTCTCTACAACTTGGGTGCGGCTTATGGAAGCATAGGAGCAATAGAAAAAGCAAACATTTACATGAATCAAGCAAAAGCGTTAGACCCTTCTATTGGTAATAACTAATAGGTAGAATGGCAACTATTTGTTCCAAATTTCTAATCTTTGTGCTATGGAATGGTATCAATATGTCATTATTATCGTCGGTAGCTTTTTTGCTGGCGTTATCAACACTTTGGCAGGTAACGGCTCTGCTATTACACTCACTATTTTGACAGAAATGATTGGTCTGCCTGGTAATCTTGCCAATGGTACTAATCGAGTCAGTGTTTTTACACAAGGGTCGGCAAGTGCCTATGGTTTTTATCAAGGCGGAAGGCTAAAGTTGAAAGGCAACTGGCTTTATGTTGGCACAATCATTGTTGGGGCATTGATTGGAGTTTTAATTGCTGTCAATGTGAGTAATGAGCAATTTAGAGGTGTTTTTCGCTACCTGATGGTGTTTATGCTGCTTGTCATTTTAGTTAATCCCAAACGCTGGCTCGAAGAAACCAACCTCACCAAACGCCCACCTTTGTGGGTTATGCTGCCTGCCTTGCTATTACTAGGCTTGTATGGTGGATTCATTCAAATGGGTATGGGAATTGTCTTTTTAGTGATTACCGTATTAATCGCAAAATTCAGCCTTATGGATGCTAACGCTCTCAAGGCATTTGTCATAGCTACTTACACTATTTTAGTATTAGCCATTTTTCATTGGCAGAATCTAGTAGATTGGAAAATAGGGTTCACACTTGCCATTGGTCAGACCATAGGGGGGTATCTGACGGCAAGAATTGCATCTACCTATCCCAATGCCAATCTTTGGGCACATCGTTTATTGGTCTTTATCCTCATTATTGCGGTCATTAAATTGTTTCAGGAGCAATTTTGAGTAGGATTTACAACCCTTCGCGCTCAAAAAGTTCTTGCTGCTTTTTTACTACTCTCCTAGAAATGGTGATACTCACTTCGTAAAGTATGTAAAGTGGAAGCGAAATCAATATTTGCGTAATCACATCGGGCGGCGTAATAGCTGCTGCTGCAATTAGAATGATAACAAAAGCATGGCGACGATATTGTTTCATGAACTCAGGGGTAATCAATCCTACTTTAGAGAGAAAAAACACAACAACAGGTAGCTCAAAAACAATACCTACTGGCACCGTAAACATGATTAAATAATTGACGTAAGAAGAAAAAGCTGGATAAGCACCATCAATACCTTCAATTTCAAAACTGGTCAGGAATGTGACCGCGAATGGCGCAATCACGAAATAGCCAAAGGAAACACCCAGCATAAAAAGTGCTGAACAAACGAATACCACGCCGCGCGCCGCTTTGCGTTCAGTTTCATAAAGTCCAGGACTGATGAATCGCCAAAATTCCCAAAAAACATAAGGGAAAGCCGCAACTAAACCTAAAATGATAGATATCTTGAGGTAGGTAATAAATTTTTCTCCAAAATTAGGTGTGATAAAGTTAATCTTTATAGGACGCAAACAAGCAGAATCTGGACTGAAGTTGGTAATGATTTGGCAGATGACTTCATAAGTAATAAAATCGGGTTCTGTAGGACCAAAAACAATTTTTAGTACCCAACTTTTTGCCAAAAAAACTACAATTGCAATGACAAAAACGGCAATAACAGCGCGAATAAGATGCCAACGCAATTCCTCGAGATGTTGTAAAAAGGTCATCTCTTTCTCTACTCTAGGGGTGTTTTTTACATCCACTTGATCCAATGGCATAGATTTCTCTTTTTTAAATAGCTAATCAAAGATACATAAAATCTAACGTTGTGGTTGAAGGTATTTACTATTAAAACGCAAATAATGTAAAATTTGCAAAAACAACTAAAATCAGAAATATATATCACTCAAGGGGTCAACAATTCAAAATGTTAAAATATCGTTTGAATAGTAGTCACTAAAATTTGCCATAGCCATGAGTCGTTACCTATCTCTGCAAATCCTATTTTTGCTTGTCGCTACTGTCGCAAACAGTCAGGCGGAAAACGGTATTTGTGTATCAGAACCGAAAGCCGCTTCATTGCCACAACGTCGGATACTGCCTTATCCAACTATTCGAGAGGCGGACCTACTTTGGGAAAAAAAAGTGTGGCAAGTCCTTGATACGCGCGAAAAGATGAATCAGGTCTTTAACCATCCACAATTACCTTTTTTTGATCTTATTGGTCAGGCAATAGTTGCTGGGGAGATTACCGCCTATGAAGATGAGCAATTCACTAAACCTATCGCTAAGGAAGAAATAAGAGAACGACTTTTTAGGTCAGATACTTTCGAGATTACCGATCCTGTAACCTATGAAATCAAAATTCAAATCGTAGGTAATCATGTTGATTATAGTGAAATAGTACGTTATCGCATAAAAGAAGTTTGGTTTTTTGATACGCGCACTTCTACCATGCGTGTGCGCATACTTGGCATTGCGCCCATTCGGGCAGTGCAAAGAGAAAACAATATTTTAGTTTATGAAACTCCATTGTTTTGGATTTATTATCCTGATTGTCGTTCTATGTTGGCGCAACACTTAGTCTATAATGAAAAAAATGACAGAAGTGTATTAAGTTGGGAAGATTTGCTGGAAATGCGTATGTTTTCTAGCTATATTTACAAGACCTCTAATGTTCAATCAGAACGCTTGCAGGATGCTTTTGCTGGTGTAGAATTATTAGCCGAGTCGGAAAAAATCAAACAAAGCATCTTCAATTTTGAACAAGACCTATGGTCTTACTAATCGCCAAATAGTTATTCATCATATTTTGTATTACGAATCAATAGTAAATTGCTAGCTTGCGCCCTTATTGATTAAACAGGTGTATGCTTACAGAGATATTGTTGTATTCAGGTATTTTAATACTGAGTATTCTAAGTTTGCTCAAAGGCTCTGATTGGTTTGTTAATGCAGGTGAAATTATTGGGGGGGCTTTTGGTATTCCTTCCTTTGTCATCGGCGTAACTATTATCGCATTTGGTACCTCTTTGCCTGAGCTAGCATCCTCTATTGCGGCAGTCAGTGCAGGCGAGCCAGGTATTGTAGTAGGCAATGTGGTAGGCTCGAACATCACTAATATTGCGCTAATACTAGGTATTGTCGCTATTCTTGGAGGGGCAATTGTGCTTGAAAAGGAAATTCGGCATATTGATATACCTATACTTCTAGGGGCTTCTTTTATGTTGTGGTTTGTTGTCAGAGATCAGAGTGTAAGTATCGTTGATGCTATTCTTTTGCTGTTTGGGTTGTTTATCTTTCTTGCCTATTCTTTTGGTGGTTCAAATACAGAAGATGTAACAGATGTTCCTAAAGCTAAATGGAGTCATTATGGCTTCCTGTTGTTGGGTGTAATAGCCGTTTATCTAGGTGCGGAGTGGACTATCTTTTCCATTGAAAAACTCTCTGCCATTGCCCAAATTAACCCAGATATTATTGCGCTTTCTATTGTTGCTTTAGGAACATCGTTACCAGAATTGATTGTTAGCATTACCGCAGCTAGAAAAGGGCGCACAGAAATTGCTGTTGGCAATGTCATTGGGTCTAACATTTTCAATATCTATGCAGTAATGAGTATTCCTCGCTTTTTCGGTCCTATCACCATCAGTCAGAATAACCTTGATTTTAGCCTACCCTTCATGTTAGCAGTTACCTTTTTGTTGGCATTCATGTGCATCCCAAAAAGAATTAGTCAATGGGAAGGTTGGGTATTTTTACTATTTTATGTCTTCTTTATTGCAGAATTGACGAAAGATGTTTTGAGTTAAGCCAGAAAAATTAAGATTCAATGCGCTATTCGTAAAAATTGAGTGTTGCGAATAGCGCATTGAACTACTCAAAAATACCCGAACTCAAATAGCGGTCGCCCCTATCGCAGATAATACAAACAATAATACCTGTTTCAATGGTCGCTGCCAACTGTGCTGCCGCAAAAGAGGACCCCCCACTACTGATGCCTGCAAAAACACTTTCTTCCTTTGCCAAACGCTTCATCATACTAACTGCCTCCAGTTGAGAAACATCAATGATATGATCCACTCGATTGGCTTCATAGATTTTGGGTAAAAATTCAGGCGACCAACGGCGGATACCTGTGATACGGCTCCCCTCTTTAGGTTGAACCCCTACGATTTGTACGTTCTCATTTTTTTCTTTCAAGTAGCGAGAAACCCCCATAATGGTTCCCGTAGTCCCCATAGAAGCCACAAAATGGGTAACTTTACCTTGTGTATCTCGCCAAATCTCGGGTGCAGTCGTTTGATAGTGCATTTTCCAATTGTCAGGATTAGCAAATTGGTTCAGCATATAATATCCTCCTTGCTGCACTAACAGTTCAGCATATTCTCTAGAATATTCAATCGTTTTAGCGGCTGGCGTTAAAATAACTTCCGCTCCATGTGCTTGCATGGTTTGAATACGCTCTTTGGTAGAATCTTCAGGCATGATAAGTGTAATGTCCAAATTAAATTGTCGAGCAATCATTGCCAGTGCAATACCTGTGTTGCCACTGGTCGCTTCTACCAAACGCATATTGGGTAAAATATCACCTCTATCCAATGCCCCTTTTATCATACCATAAGCGGCGCGGTCTTTAACACTTCCGCCTGGATTCTGCCCCTCCAATTTACCATAAATTTTGACGTTAGGATTATCGTGAATATGTTTTAATTCTACCAATGGCGTATTTCCAATCAGACTTAAAATACTGCTGTTCATATTTATTATTGTTAAGACAATGTAAATGTATCAAAATGATGCAACCTCTGAAGTATTTTAACGATAAAACAAATGGAAGGTAAAAAAGTAGCGTGCTAAAAATGAAAGTTTGTCCTTAATAAGGCAAATGGTAGGCATTAATTTTACTTTTTGAAAACGTTTGGATAAAACGACAAAAGTATATTTCCCATGCAAAAGGTATTACTCATTGTTTTTTTCCTAGTTTACGCTGTCGCTTTACATGGTCAAAACTGCTTTGGTACAAACCTATTTCCTTACGGAGATTTTGGTTCAGGTATAGCTAATATTGCGCCTGCACCTAACTGGTATCCACAAAATCTGATGCGTTACGTCGCCACGCCACCCCCCGATGGCGAAGGTGAAGGCGAATACACTATTACTAATAGAATTATGCCTATTCCTTGGGGAAGCCATGCTGCACTTTTTTGGATTGACATTGGCGACAATAGCCCTGACCCCAATGGCTACATGATGGTGATAGATGCCAAAAATGCGCAAGATGCAGTAACTACTATATGGCGTGAAGAAATTGAGCTTTGTGGTAATGCTACCTATGAATTTTCGGTAGATGCTATCAATCTATTCAATCCTACACTTAATGCACCTACCATTTATGAACCCAATTTAAGCCTTCGTTTGAATGGGGTAGTATTGGAAAATTACAACGGCGGCGTGATTCCAAGAGATGGACGTTGGCGTACTTACCGAACAACGATTAATATTCCAGATGGGGCAGGTAATTATGTACTTGACCTCTTGCACAAAAGCGAAAAAAATGGACTCAAACTTTTTGGCGGCGATTTTGCGATTGATAATATTAGTTTGAGAAGATGTGAACCAACAATCACCATTCCAGATAACATCAACGTTTGTTCCGCTGCGCCGTTCACCATTGATGCAACAATAACCAATCTTAACTTTCCCAATCCCGTTTACCAGTGGCAACAAAGCAATGACAATGGATTGACTTGGCAAAATATAGCAGGAGCTAATACTACCCAACTTACTATTAATACTTCAGAACAAGCTAGTCGATATCGTTTGGTGCTAGCTGAGCGAATGGCGTTGCTCAATTTTGCAGCTTGTCAAGTGCGCTCTAATGTGGCTACGCTAAATGTTCAAACATCTACCTCCAATCTCCAACAGACTATTTGCGCTGGCAGACAGCTTGAAGTGGAGGGCAACACCTTCAATCAAGCAGGTACTTACATTATAACAACTACTAATACAGCAGGTTGTGATAGTGTCATTACACTCAATTTATCTGTTCTTCCCAATCTAAGTACCACTGTTAATCAATTTATTTGTAATGGCGAAACATTTAATTTTTTTGGTCAGGCATTAACTAATGAAGGAACTTATCAGATGACACTTACCGCTCAGAATGGCTGTGACAGCATTATTACTTTGAACCTAAACCTTCGTCCCCGTATTGAAATCAACCAAACGGCGTCCATTTGCGAAGGAGAAAGTTATAGTTTTGAAGGTCAAACGCTAACGCAATCAGGCAACTACCAAGCGGCATACCAAACGATTTCAGGTTGTGATAGTCTGATTAACCTGACGCTCGAAGTGTTGCAGCATAGCACGAATGCACGAACTATTGAACTTTGTGCTAATGAAACTTTTGAAGGCAACAGCTATACCACCAACCAAACATTTGAAACCACGCTGGTCAATGCGGTAGGCTGTGATAGCGTATTGACTACCCATATTATTGTTCGCCCGATTTACGAAAATGTAGTCAATTTGGAACTGTGTGAAAATAGTATTTTTCAGGGTCAAACCATCACCGATGAAGTGCGCATCACTAATCGGCAAGCGAGTGTTTTTGGTTGCGATAGCATCACCCACTTCGATATTCGGGTGCTTCGTCCAGTGCGTGTGGAGTTGGTGCGACAAATTTGTGTCGGCGAATCGTTCCCTTTTGCGGGCGAAGCTAGACAAACGGCAGGTCAATACACCGAAACTTTGCTCGGCTCGAATGGCTGCGATAGTGTAACGGTGCTGAATTTGGAGGTGCTGCAAAGCATTGAAATCAACCAAACAGCGTCCATTTGCGAAGGAGAAAGTTATAGTTTTGAAGGTCAAACGCTAACGCAATCAGGCAACTACCAAGCGGCATACCAAACGATTTCAGGTTGTGATAGTCTGATTAACCTGACGCTCGAAGTGTTGCAGCATAGCACGAATGCACGAACTATTGAACTTTGTGCTAATGAAACTTTTGAAGGCAACAGCTATACCACCAACCAAACATTTGAAACCACGCTGGTCAATGCGGTAGGCTGTGATAGCGTATTGACTACCCATATTATTGTTCGCCCGATTTACGAAAATGTAGTCAATTTGGAACTGTGTGAAAATAGTATTTTTCAGGGTCAAACCATCACCGATGAAGTGCGCATCACTAATCGGCAAGCGAGTGTTTTTGGTTGCGATAGCATCACCCACTTCGATATTCGGGTGCTTCGTCCAGTGCGTGTGGAGTTGGTGCGACAAATTTGTGTCGGCGAATCGTTCCCTTTTGCGGGCGAAGCTAGACAAACGGCAGGTCAATACACCGAAACTTTGCTCGGCTCGAATGGCTGCGATAGTGTAACGGTGCTGAATTTGGAGGTGCTGCAAAGCATTGAAATCAACCAAACGGCGTCCATTTGCGAAGGAGAAAGTTATAGTTTTGGAGATAGACCGTTAACGAATAGGGGTGTTTTTGTAGATACGCTGTTATCGGTGAATGGTTGTGATAGTATTATAACGCTGACTTTGAATGTTTTACAAAAATCATTTACGACTCTCAATGTGGCACTTTGTTCAGGGGAAACCTATAGAGGACAAGTGTTTAGCGCAGACACTACATTAATGGATGTGCTACCCAATGCGGTAGGTTGCGATAGTATTATCACAACTACTATTTTGGTTAATCCTATTTATGCGCCAACGGTTGAGGTGGCTTTGTGTAAAGGCGATTTTTTCCAAAATCAAAGTATTCAAACAGACACTGCTATTGTCATTACTTACGCTACCATCAATGGCTGTGATAGCACGGTCGCTTATCGAATTAGAGTTGAGGATTTATCTGATTTTAAGATAAAGGGGGATACTTCTGTTTGCCCTGACGAAGCAACTGTACTTTCAACTGGCAACTTTGCGCTTTATGAATGGTCAAATGGAGCATCTACTGCTGCTATTGAGGTGAATGAAGTAGGTTGGTATGCTGTTACTGTCACTTCGGCTTTAGGTTGTATGGCATCAGATAGCATTTTTGTGCAGGCTACTGCCCTAACGGCTGAGGTAGAAAGTATTGCGCCACGATGCTTTGGCGAGAAAAATGGCATTATTCAAATTGTCAATCCGCAAGGTGGAACAGCACCTTATCAATATACCTTAAATGATAGGCTACAAAATAGTCCTACTTTTACTAATCTTGAAGCAGGCAATTACGATATGGCTATCTTGGATGCTGCTGGTTGTGTGTTAAACCTTGAATATGAATTAACGCAACCCGATTTACTACAAGTCGAACTTGGCGAAGGCGCAACTTTAGCACTAGGTGAAGTGATTGAACTAACCCCTATTGTCAATAGAGCAGTAAATTTCAAATGGCTGCCTGAGGAAATATTGAGTTGTGTGGATTGTCCTAATCCCACCTTTGTGGCTTTAACCACAGCTAACGTTTTTCTTGAAGTAACGGATGCCCAAGGTTGTCAGGCAAAAACAAGTACAAGATTTGTTGTGGAGCGTTACCGCTTGTATGTGCCCAATGTATTTTCGCCCAACGGCGATGGCAACAATGATAGCTTTAAGATTTTCCCCGGTAGTGGTGTAGCAAAGGTAGATTACCTCAAAATTTATGACCGTTGGGGCAGTCTAATATTTGAACAAATTAATCCTGATGCTAATGCTTTAGCATGGGATGGTCAATCAAAAAATCAACTATTAGGTACAGGCAATTACTCGTGGGTATTGAGTATTCAGTTGGTGAATGGGAAAAGAGAATTGCTGATGGGCGAAGTGCTATTAATAAATTAAGCCAATAGCGTTTCTTCTTTTTGTTGCAAATGTCCTTTGTAATAAATTCTAGAGTGTGGCGGAACACTTTTTACAATCCAAACATTACCGCCAATAACAGTATCATGCCCAATGATGGTTTCGCCACCAAGAATAGTTGCGCCAGCATAAATAATTACATTGTCTTCAATAGTTGGATGTCGTTTGGTTTGCACCAGATTCTTACGCACACTCAATGCGCCTAATGTTACACCTTGATAAATCTTTACGTCGTTGCCAATAAGGACGGTTTCGCCGATGACTACACCGGTGCCGTGGTCTATACAAAAACGTTCGCCAATGCTTGCACTTGGATGTATATCAATACCTGTTTCGCTATGCGCATATTCCGATAAAATACGTGGCACAATTGGTACGCCCAAGCGATGAAATTGGTGCGCCAAACGATGAACTGCAATGGCAAAAAAACCAGGATAGGAACGGATAACTTCTTGAAGATTCGTTGCCGCAGGGTCGCCAGCGACAATGGCATTGGCATCGTCGAGGAGTTGATGACGGATATTGGGAAGTTGGTTAAAAAATTTGTCTTCTATAATTTCTGGGCTTTCAGGAAGTTGAAATTCAATAGGTTGTAAAATTTTTCCAGATTGGAATCTAATATTTTCAAAATCCATTTCCAATTCTCGAAAACTTTTGTAACTCTTTTCGGAAAGTTCAGGAAACATAATTTGGAGCAGACTACTAATAAAACAACATACTTCTTTGGGCGAAGGTATGATTTTCGTATTTTGATGTGCTTGAAACAGCTCTTGCAAAAATTGTTGCTTCATATGGAATGATATTTGTCCATTTATCTGCTATATTACACTATTCTCAGAGTGAAGGTTGCGTGAGGGATAAAAATACAGGGCAAACGCATGAAAAAGCAGAAAACCTTTACAAAATGTTCGCATCGAAATAGCACTTTGTGTAACGGCAGTTATACAATACCTAAATTCTGGATTTAAGCATGCTAAGTGCTAACGTAAGCATATCTTCAAATTTTAAAAAAACAATTTGCCATTCCACCATTCTTTTTCGATGATGGCATTATTTTTTTCATAAAATCTGATAGCAGGTGTGTTCCAGTCCAGCACCTGCCATTTTGCCAATCGGCAACCTTGCTTTTGGGATTCGGCTACAAAAGCATTAAAAAGTAGCTGCCCAAGACCATGTTTGCGATAGGCTTCTTTGACGACAAAGTCTTCTAAATACATCATTCTACCTTTCCAAGTCGAATAGGCCATATAGTAAAGTACCATGCCTAATATGTCATCATCTTTTTCTGCTACTATCGCTTCAAAGATGCCTGCTTCTAGGTCGTGTTTATAATCTTCGAGGGTGGCAGTAAACGCTTGTTCCGCTTTTTCATAAATAGCTAATTCTCGCACTAGCTCATGTATGAAAGGTAAATCTTGTAAGGTCGCTTT
>DAITMC010000014.1:0-28815 GCA_036835365.1 Saprospiraceae bacterium | reverse complement strand
GCAGCATCATTACTGCTGTTGCTGTATTGGAAATCCACATAGACATAAAAGCAGTAGCAATCATAAATCCTAAGACAATCAACTTCAGGTCAGTACCAATAATATTGATGATATGTAATGCAATCCGCTTATGTAAATTCCATTTTTCGATGGCAATCGCTAGTATAAATCCCCCCACATAAAGAAATACAAAAGGATGGCCAAAGGAGGTAGTAGTCCCCTTAATGCCCAACGCCCCTGTAATAGGGAAAAGGACTATCGGGAGCAGCGCTGTAGCCGCAATCGGAATGGCTTCTGTGATCCACCAAATGGCAATCCAAGCTGTGGCTGCCAACACCGCAACAGCTTGCTCGTTCAATCCTTCAGGATGAAAAAATAGAAGTATTACCAAGAAAGTAATTGGACCTAATAGTAACCCAATATTTTTAACAGTTAACATAGATTTTTGGTCATTTACGTATGATATCAATATGTTTTGATGCCAATGTAAGCACAAATTAAGAATAAAAATAAGCTAAGTATTGACGAAATATTGAGTACTTTATTTTTTTTATAATTTCAATATTTTTCTCTATATTCGTTTAGTTTTCGCAAAAAATACAAAATTTTATTACTTAAAACGTTCCATTCAGTATGTTAAAAAAGTTTTACTTATTGTTTATCTTGCTTTCCTTTATTTGGAAACTGGGGGCGCAAGATGACCCCAAGCCCGTAACCAATACTTTTGTTATTCAGAATGCAACAATCGTCACATCGCCAGGTAAAAAAATAGAGAAGGGTTCTATTCTTATCAAAAATGGGCTGATTCAAGCAGTGGGAAACAAAATTAATATCCCTTTTGATGCTAAAATCATCAAAGCGGATTCTATGTTTGTCTATGCGGGTTTCATTGATGGTGCTTCGCATGTGGGTATCCCTAAACCACAAACAGAACAGAGAAGACCAGAAGTAAAAGACCCTGCCAATCCACCGAACGATATAGCAGGTATTCAACCAGAGCGTATGGTGCGAGACGTAATTAAAGCAGACGAAAAATCCATAGAAGAACTGCGAGGAGCTGGTTTTACGATGTCTCATGTATTGCCTGAAGGCAGAATGTTGCCAGGCAAAGGCGCTATCGTTTTATTGGGTGGGAAAAGTATAAATGACTTGATTTTCCTAGAAAATACTGCTCTTTTCATGCAATTTCAATCCGCTAGAGGTGTTTTCCCTGCTACCTTAATTGGTGTTATTTCTAAATTTGAAGAGTTGTACCTTCAAGCGAAACAATCTTACGAACATGAAAAAATGTATAGGGCTAACCCAACAGGTATGAAACGCCCAGAGAAAGATGCAGTGTTGGAAGCATTTTTTCCAGTCATTGAGCAAAAGCAACACATCTTCATGAAAACAGAAAGCTCAAAAGAAATTTCAAGAGCATTGACTTTACAAAAAGAATTAGGTTACGCTGTAACATTGGTAGAGTTAAAGGAGGGAACTGACTATGCAGACAAACTAAAAAATGTTAATCTTTTTCTTTCACTCAATTTACCTAAAGAAGTGAAGATAGTAGAAAAGAAAGACAGCATAGTGAAAGCTAAAACTTGGGACGAGTTAGAAAAAGAACAGTTGGAAAAACGTCAAAAAGAAGTTGTTGACCAAAGAGAACAACAAGCCGCTCAACTAGCTGCAAAAGGCTTAAATTTTGGCTTCTCTACATTAGGGGTTAAGCCAAAAGAAGCAAAAACTAATTTGATGCGCATGATAACAGCAGGTCTAAGTGAAGATGTGGCTTTGGCAGCATTAACGACCCATCCTGCAAAAATGCTAGGTATAGATAAAGTAGCTGGTACCATAGAAAAAGGGAAGATGGCTAACTTGCTCATTTCAGATGCCCCTTTCTTCGATGAAGCATCGAATGTGCGCTATGTTTTTGTGGATGGTCAACTATTCGAGTATGAGGCAAAACCAAAGAAAAAGGCAAAAGCAGGTGGCGAGGAGGAAAAACCAATGGATATCTCAGGTGCTTGGACGTATGAAACTTCTGCTGGAGGCATGGATATGTCAGGGCAGTTAGTACTTGAAATGAAAGATGACGATGTTTCTGGCACCATGTCCAATCCAATGAATCCTACGGAGAAAGAGGAAATCAAAAATGCTTCTTTATCAGGAAAAACGCTTGAATTTGAAATGAATGTAAGTCAGGGCGGTCAATCTTTAAAGGTAGTCTATGAACTTACTTTTGATGAAGATTCCTACGAAGGCACGATGAGTGTGGGTCAGTATGGCAGCTTTAAGATAAAAGGTACAAAGTTGAATAGCCCTAAATAAACTTATTGCATCAATAAAATTAAGAAAAAATAATGAAAAATATTCTAATCAGCTTATTTTGCTTGTTGAGCATCGTTAGTTATGCACAACCTGCCACAGGGGATGTACTTATAAAAAATGGTACAGTACTTACTATAACAAAAGGAGTGCTAGAAAATACAGATGTCTTGATTCAACAAGGAAAAATCAAACAAATCGCTAAGAACATTGCTACACCAAATGGCATCCAAGTAATAGATGCCACTGGACTATTCGTGATGCCTGGCATTATTGATGCTCATTCCCACATCGCCTTGGATGTAGTGAACGAAGCCAGTAGCCCAGTAACGGCAGAAGTTGCTGTTGGCGATGCGATTGACCCTTTTGATATTGCTATTTATCGTGCTTTAGCGGGTGGTGTTACCGCTTCCCACGCCATGCACGGTTCTGCTAACGCCATCGGTGGCGAGTGCGAAACCATTAAACACCGTTGGGGCTTGAAAGAACAACAGGAATATAAAATGGAGGGTGCACCACGCACCATTAAGTTTGCATTGGGTGAAAATCCTATGCGAGTACATGGCGAAGGCAGAAAAATTCAGCCTGCTACGCGAATGGGCGTTGAGCAGGTGATTCGTCAGGCTTTTGCAGAAGGGAAAGCCTACATGGAAGCTAAGCAAAAATATGCTGCTAATAAAAAAACAGATGCAACAGCGTTGCCACCAAAATACAATCGCCGTTTAGAAACCATGGAAGCTATTTTGAAGGGCGACATCATCATTCACTGTCATTCTTATCGTGCGGATGAAATTTATATGTTACTCAATGTGCTTAAAGATTATGGTGTAACAAAAATTTGTTTTCAGCACGTCAACGAAGGTTTCAAAGTCGCTCCAGAGTTAGCGGCTTATGGCGCAACCGCTTCTGTGTTTGCCGATTGGTGGGCTTACAAATTTGAAGTGTACTATTCTACTCCTTATAATGCTGCCATTTTGATGGAAAACGGTGTGATTACTTCCATTAATTCTGACTCAGGGGATTACATTCGCCATTTATACCATCAAGCAGGCAAAACACAACGCTATGGCGGTTTATCCAATGAAGATGCACTGAAATTAATCACTATCAACCCTGCTATTCAGTTGGGCATCGAAAACAGAGTAGGTTCTATTGAAGTAGGTAAAGATGCTGATATTGCTATTTTTAAAGGACATCCACTATCCATTTATGGTGTGCCACAAATGACGATTGTGGATGGGATTATTCGTTTTGACATTAGCAAAGACAATGACGATATGCGTATCGAAGTTGATCCAGAGGCTTTGCCTGTTTACATGCACCATTCTCAGCACACACACGACCACGACCGCTGTATGCAAGATGTGTACGAATTTTTTGAAATGGGCGGTAGGCAGTTTTATTTTCACAATCACAGGCACTAGGAGTGTATTTTAAATAGGCCTCCGACCATTAGTTTTTCTGATGGCAGTTTAAAGGAGTGAATCATATTATACTATTATGATTGAGCAGCACTGCTTAAATTTAACATAAAAAACAAAATCTATGCAACGTCAAATTATATATTTTGCAATAGCATTTTTCCTTATTTTAGGAGCGCTAGGTAAAAGTTATGCACAAACAGCAAAACCTATTACAGGTAGTTTTGCACTTACCAATGCCACTATTGTTACCGTTACCAATGGTGTTATTGAAAATGGAACTTTAATTGTTGAGAATGGTAAGATTACAGCTATTGGCAAAACAGTGAATATTCCTGCTGCTGCTACCGTATTGGATTGTAGCAATCATTTCATCTATCCAGGTTTTATAGATGGGGGGACTAGACTAGGCTTGAGTGAAGTTGGCTCAATTTCATTGACCGAAGATTACAACGAAATTGGTGAGTTTATTCCTCATATGCAGGCATTAACGGCGGTGAATCCCAATGCAGTGGCGATTCCTGTGACGCGTGTGGAAGGCGTAACTACCGTGCTTACACAACCTACGGGAGGGATGTTTCCTGGTACCGCCGCACTCATCAATCTTGTTGGCTACACGCCCGATCAGATGTATGCTGGTTTTAAGGGAGTAATCATGAATTTTCCCTCTTCTGCAAAACGTAGCCAATTCGATAGAAGGAGTGATGAGGATTTGAAAAAAGCAGAGGAAAAAGCCTTAAAAAAAGCAAATGAAGTTTGGGAGCAATTAACGCTTTATGCAGACATCACTTCCAAAGCTAAAGCCAATGAAACACTGGACTATAATCCAGAAATGGATGCTTTACTACCTGTTTATAAAGGAGAAAGGACTTTACTACTTGAGGTAAATAAAGATAAAGATATTCTTTCTGCCATTAAGTGGGTGAAGGAGAAAAAAATAGCAAAAGTTGTTTTTACAGGCGTAGCAGAAGGATGGAGGGTAGCAGATTCTTTGGCGAAGGCGCAAATTCCTGTTATTACAGGCCCAGTTATTGCTATTCCCAATCGCACTTCCGACCGCTATGATGCTGCTTATGCTAATGCTGGCAAAATGCAAAAAGCGGGTGTAAAAGTAGCGTTGCGAACAAATGATGCAGAAAATGTAAGAAATTTACCTTTCAATGCTGGATTCGCTGTTGCTTATGGTATGGACAAGGATGCTGCTTTGAAAGCCGTAACCATTGTACCTGCGGAACTATTTGGTGTGGATAAAAATTTTGGTTCATTAGAAGTAGGCAAGAGTGCCACTTTATTTGTTACCACTGGCGACCCTTTTGAGACAAGTAGCAGAGTGAAGTACCTTTTCATTAGTGGATATCAAGTGCCTATTGATTCTCGACATATTCAACTTTACAATGAGTTTTTGCGTCGAGTGCCAGGCATTCAACGATAAATGCAAAGGACGGCAAGTATGCTTGGTCGAGCTTGTCGTCCTTTGCAATTCAATACTTAAAACAAAGCATTAAGCAGATTTTGCGTATCCTTTTACCTGAAGCGCATTTTCATCAATGGCTTCAAAGCGATAGCCGCGTTCGGAAAAATATTTTAGCGTTCTAGGAAGTACATAATTTAGGCGTTCCTTAGCTTTTTGGCTATCGTGCAACACTATAATCGAGCCATCACTTACTCCAGAGATAATATTTTCTAAGCATTTTTCTTTGGATAACTGCACGTCAAAATCACCACTTAACACATCCCACATCACAATCTGATAATGACGCTGTAAAAATTGCGCTTGCTTGGGCTTCAAACGACCGTAAGGTGGACGAAAAAGGTTAGATTTCACTAAGTGTGCACAGTGGCGAACATTATGGAAATAAGCAATATTGTCTGTTTGCCAACCATCCATGTGGTGATAAGTATGATTACCTACTGCATGACCTGCTTGCAAGATGGCTTCAAAAATATGGTTATGTTTTCGAACATTATCTCCTACACAAAAAAAAGTAGCTTTCGCCTTATATGTTGCTAATTCATTAAGTATCCAAGGTGTGACTTCAGGAATGGGACCATCATCAAAAGTGAGATAAATTACCTTTTCATCCGTCGGTAAGTTCCAGATAAAGTTTGGAAATAAATTCTGAATTAATTTTGGAGTTCTCGTCAAGTACATAGAATAAAGAATAAAAAATTACAAAAAAATACTTTTCTACATAGAAGACGAATGAAAATTGATTTACGCTGCTAGAATTTGGGTGGAATTTTGTTTTTTAATCTTTGTCGGTATTCCTCTATATTTTTAGGAATGCAATGTAAGGCAAAAATAGCTTCTAGTCGGTTTTGAATATCAGGTTGTTTTCGTAAATTCCAATAACGCTCCTTGTGAAAACGAGTAGCGACTTCATAATCAACGATGGCTTTAGGATAATGCTTACCTAGTATGCAACCATAGAATCGCTGTTCTAGTAACGTCATTTTCCAGATTTCTGGTAATAACTTAGCGGGTACATTTTGTAGTTCGGGTAACCATTTTTTGATGAATACACCGTCGGGGTCGTGTTTTTCCGCTTGTACGATAGGATTGAAAATGCGCATCGTATGATAGCCTGTTAAGCCTGCTTGCATCTGGATTTGTGGATAGTGAATGCCAGGTTCAAAGTCCAAAAATAGGCGTGCCAGATGGGTGGCTACTACTTTCCAATCCTGCCAGAGTGTGAACGTAGCAAAGGTTACGAGCATGGCGCGCATCCTAAAATTGATGTACCCTGTTGCTTCAAGGCAGCGCATACTGGCATCCACTATAGGAAAGCCTGTTTTAGCAGTTGCCCAAGCTTCAAAACGCTCATCAATAGCACGATCCAACGCTAAAAACCCCTTATTGATGGGCTCGTATTCCATCTGCCATTGCGATTCCAGTTTTTGAAGATAATGGCTGCGCCACCAAAGACGTGTTTGAAAATGCTCTAGCATAGGAACGTGCTTGGAACTTGGCTTGTGCGATTCTGTTATTTTGTAAAGTTGGCGCATGCTCAAGTTGCCATAGGCTAAAAATGGAGAAACGCGGCTACTACTTGCCCGACTAGCTTCAGGCTTGGAAATCTGATGAATGTAGTTGGCTGCTCGATGATGTACAAAGGATAAAAAATATTTTTGCCCCATTATTTCACCGCCAGGCTGAAAAGAAGAAACGATTGTATTTTTTTTACTCCAATCAAAGGGCTTATAATCGGGTAGTTGCACTGTTTTTAATAGCTTTAAATCAGGATGACTTAGTGGCTGCTGTAAGAAATTTTCTACTTGTTTTTCCCAATGTATTCGACTCTTTAACCCCCTTATCACCGCATCTTGGGTATATTCTTTCCATTGAATTTGATGTTGTCGGCAGTATCGTTGCACGGCTTTATCCCGTTCAAAAGTAGCCGCAATACCAATTTCTAGGTGTGAAAAAATAGTATCCACCTCAAAGTGATGTCTAATTTGCTCAAAACCAGCGATTACTTCGCCATTGAAAACATGAAGAACAGCATTATTATATGGTATCAACCGCTGCTGCAAATCTGATAGCGATTGCTGTATAAATTGCCAGTGTCTTGCACTGTGCTGTGCTGCACTCATCAAAGATGGCTCAAAAAAATAGCAAAGCAAGGTAGGCAATCCTGTTGCTATGGCTACAGACAATGGCGTATGATCTGCTAAACGCAAATCTCTTTTAAACCAAACAATATTGCACCGTTGCTTTTGAATCATTTTTGCAAAACGATGTTCGACGACGATAGTTTGCAAAAATCATTCCACGATTTTGTCAAATAGTAAAGAAAGTGAAATAGGCTCATTCTCAATCCATTCCACTGTCAATACTCAGTTGGCTGCTGCTGTCTTTGCTAAAGAAAAGCGAAACTCTAAGTTTTGCAATTCTGTCTTCAATATCATTACTGACTCGGTGAGCGATTCAATGGTATAATTAATATCAACTGTACCTCTTTGTTGGAGGACATTTCCGTTTAGCTGATATTCACTTGAGCCTTCAGCCGTAGGCAGATTAGTATTCATTGTACCATCTGCGAGGAACTCGAAGTAAAGGTCATCAAGTGTGCCTGTGGGTCTGCCGCTTCGAGTAGCTTCTGTTACTTCCCATTTACCAATAACTTGGCCAGGCTCTAATTCAGTAGTGTTTTTTGGTTCGGAAGTACAGGACCAAATCAGTAAAATGTTTAACACTACGACTATCCAACAATAATTACGGTTTATCATAAATTAAGATATAGTTAGTTGATATTTTTGACGTAATCTTCTCTTTCTCGTTTCCATCGGCGATGCGTCCAGAGCCAAAATTCAGGTGCTTCTTGAATTTGTTCTTCTAATAGTTGAGTGTGAACACTTGTTATTATCCCAACATCTAAATCTCTAGGGTGTTCAGTAACGAGTTCAAAATTCAATTCATAATACCCTCTTTTTATCTTTTTCATTTTGCCCATTAGTACGACATAGTTATAACGTCGTGCATAAACCTCTGCACCTATCAGCACAGCGGTTTCTTGATTTAAAAAAGAAGTCCAATAAACGGTTTGTTTGCTAGTTGGGCATTGATCGGTTAAGAAAATGATAGCATGAGTTATCTTTTGCGCTTCGGATATGCCTTTTCTAGCGGCTACTTTAGGAATAAGTTGTAAGCTAAAACGCTCTCTTGATTGACGGATAATGTCGTTAAGCGCAGGATTGGCTAAAGGTGCATATAGGGCTAAAAGCTGATATTTCATTTGAGGAGCTAGTGCCGTAAGGAACTCCCAGTTGCCATAATGTCCCATCAAGAGGATAACATTTCTATTTTGTTCGTAATATTGGTGAAGCAACGCTTCATTTTTTATAGTGCATCGTTTTATAATCTCTTGTTCCGATATGGCAATTAACTTTAATGTTTCTACTAAAACATCAGAAAAATGACGATAGAATTTTTTAGCGATTTGATGAATTTCTTTTTTTGTTTTTTCAGGAAAAGAAGACTGAAGCTGCGTAATTACCACCCGCTTTCGATACCCTACACCATAAAATAAAGCGAGATATAAAATATCTGCAGTAAAAAATAAAAACGATAAAGGCAAATAGGCAATCGGTTTTATAATTAAAAGATAAAATGCTTTGTCTATTCTCGCCATCTGACTTTTTTTAAAAAGTAGATTGAAATAAGTGTACAAATCTAAGACTCTCCTTATAAGGAAAAGTATCTAATATTTCGCCTTGCTTTAATTTTTTTTGTGTATTTCTCCAAAATTTCGTGTCGTATAAATCGCCGTGTAATTCATAGAAAATTTGACGAATTTCAGGATTACCAATTAAGAAACGAGGGAACTCCTCTGGAAAAATATCATTCATACCAACATGAAAATAAGGTTCATTTGCCATTTCCTCATCATCGTCTCTTGGCTCAGGAATACGTCTGAAATTATAATCTGTTAAAAATCCAATTTCATCGTAATCATAAAAAACAACCCTTTTCAGTCGAGTTACACCAAAGTTTTTTAACAACATATCACCTGGAAAAATATTCACTGCTGCCATTTCTTTAATGGCTTTTCCGTATTCATCAATTACTTCTCGTGCCTCTTCGAGCGTAGCATTTTCTAAATAAATATTGAGCGGAGTCATGCGCTTTTCAACATAGAGTAGCTTTATTTCAATGGTATCTTTCGTGATTTTTATTTTTGAAGGAGCTTCTTTTTTTAATTCTTCAATCAACTCTGGGCTAAATCGTTGAATATCAAAAGCTAAATTCTGAAATAGGTGGCTATCAGTCATTCTTCCCACGCGGTCATGTACGTTTACAAGCTCATATTTTTGCATTACTTCTGCTTCTGTTACATTTTTAGGTGGTGCAAAACGATCGCGAATCATTTTAAAAACCATATTGTAAGAAGGCAGTGTAAATACAATCATCACCATACCTGGAATGCCTGGTGCAATCACAAATTTATCCTCTGTTCTTGCTAAATGTCGTATGAAATCTCTGTAAAAGACTGTTTTCCCATGTTTTTCAAAACCGATAGAATTATATAATTCACCCAAACTTTTTGTTGGCATAATTGAAACCAAAAAATCCACTGTTTCGTGGACAATGTCCACATCGGTCAAAAAATAGGAACGATTGTAACTAAAAATAGAACTTACATCATTATATCTTAATAGAAGTGCATCTACAAAAAGCCCTTGCTCACCATGAAGTATGGGTAAAACAAAAGGATAAGGGCGGTTATGAATATGTAAACGCCCTACAATATAGGCTCCTTTATTTCTAAAAAATATTGATTTTAATATCTCTAATCGAGTGCTGACAAAATTAGAGATGGCTAATGATTTTAAATTACTGCTTAATGTAGTCGTCAAGTAATGAATGTCGCGCTCTAAATTTTCAAAAGGTGTATCAAAATTATATAATGAAAAAATTTGGTCAAAGGTAGGTTTTAGGTTTTTGCCTAAATAAAAAGTATAGTAAATAGGCTCTGTGGATTTGTATTCCCTATAACTTCCAGTCGCATTAACAAACATCAACTCCTCATCTGCTCCAATATTATTACTTCTATGAATATGCCTAAAAACAGAATTATAAAAAGTTTCTGCAATATTTCGGGTATTGAAATTCATGATATCTTCATAATACATATCCTTTATCTCTCGCCAAACTTTATAATTATCAATTTCTTTATCCAGAAATTGCTGTATTTCTTCTGCAGTTTCGCCTACTTTTTCCCGATAAAGTTGCGCACGCTCTTTAGCTGCTTGCTGAATGCCATACCAGTCCTTGTTTTCAAAACGAATTTTACCTCGCTTTGTAATTCTTTTGAATTGATGGTAATAATTCAGATATTGCCCTAGAATTAAATGCGCTGCTTCGTAAGGCATTAGTTTTTCAAACATAAAATAATTTTATCACGCTCCAATAAACGAGTGCATTATATCTTCTCCAATGCCCGCTTTAAATCGTCAATCAAGTCGTCAGCATCTTCTACGCCAACACTCAAGCGAATCAACGAATCGGTCAAACCTACTTTTAATCGCTGTTCGCGAGGAATGGAAGCATGCGTCATAGAGGCGGGATGACCAATCAAGGATTCTACACCACCTAGCGATTCCGCTAATGAAAATAAATGTGTGCCACTTAACACTTTTTCTGCCGCTTCAAAGCTATCGGCTTTTAAATCAAAGGAAACCATTCCGCCAAAATGACGCATTTGTCGCTTTGCAATGGTATGCCCCGCATGATGTTCAAAACCAGGATAATATACTTTGCTCACCTTGTGATGATTAGTAAGTGCTTCCGCAATACGCGCTGCATTTTGACAAGCTCTTTCCACGCGTAAATGTAACGTTTTGATGCCACGTAGCGCCAAGAAACAATCTTGTGGACCTGGAATGGCACCGACTGCGTTTTGTAAAAAGTAAAATTCAGCAGCTCTGGCTTCGTCTTTCACGATAAGCGCACCTAATACTAAATCAGAATGCCCGCCAATGTATTTTGTTGCGGAATGCAAGACCACATCAGCACCTAAATCCAAAGGATTTTGCAAGTAAGGCGAGGCAAATGTGTTGTCCACACAAACTGTGGTTTGAGGATTAGTATTTTTTACTATTTCGCAAATCGCTTGAATATCAAGCACATTAAGCATAGGATTAGTAGGCGTTTCTACCCAAATAAGTTTAGTGCGCTCATTCAAATTAGCTTTGAGCGTTGCTGGATCGCCTAAGTCAATAAATCTGGAAACAATGCCATATTTTTCAAATACACGACGCATTAAGCGATAGGAACCTCCGTACAAATCGTCAGTAGAAAGAATTTCATCGCCAGGATTTAAGGTCTTTAGCACAGCATCCATAGCTGCCAAACCACTAGAAAAACAGATAGCCTGTGTGCCATTTTCTAGTGCTGCTAAGTTGTTTTCCAGTGCTGTCCTAGTTGGGTTCTGAGTGCGTGCATACTCATAGCCTTTGTGCTTGCCTGGTGCTTCTTGCACATAGGTCGAAGTTTGATAAATTGGCGTCATAACTGCCCCAGTAGAGGGGTCTGGCGTGATGCCCGCATGAATAACTTTTGTTGCAAATTTCATGTTCAGGAATTGAATGATATATTTTGTCGGATAGATGACACCTATCTTTTGCAATATATGCCACCATAAACCTATTATTTGTAAGATAGTTTTTCTTGCTATTTCCTAGCCAATACACTTTTAATAGCTGCTACGACATTAGCAACGCCTAAGCCATATTTTGTTAACAACTCTGTGGGTGTTCCACTTTCACCAAAAGAATCATTGACGGCTACCATTTCCATGGGCGTTGGCATTTTTCTTGCTAATAATTGAGCGATACTGCTGCCAAGTCCACCATACATTTGGTGCTCTTCGGCACTAACTACGGCTCTGGTTTTGCTAACAGAATCTAAAATAGTTGCTTCGTCCAGCGGCTTAATGGTATGGATGTTAATTAGTTCACAGCTAATGCCTTCTATGGCTAATTGTTTAGCCGCTTCAATGGCATTCCACATCAAATGCCCTGTTGCGAAAATACTGACATCTGTACCTTCACTCATCAAAATAGCTTTGCCGATTTCAAACTTAAATGGCTCAGTAAACATGGGCCATCCTGGACGACCAAAGCGCAAATAAACAGGACCATAATGTTCGGCAATAGCTAAGGTAGCTTGGCGTGTTTGCTCAAAATCGCAAGGGTTAATCACCGTAAACCCTGGTAACATTTTCATCATGCCTAAATCTTCCAAAATTTGATGGGTTGCGCCATCTTCGCCTAGTGTAACGCCTGCATGAGAGGCGCAGATTTTAACATTCTTACCAGAGTAAGCAACAGATTGACGAATCTGATCATATACCCTACCCGTAGCAAAGTTAGCAAAAGTGGTAGCGTAAGGGATTTTTCCACCAATGGAAAGCCCTGCTGCCATACCAATCATATTGGCTTCTGCGATGCCTACTTGAATAAAGCGTTCAGGAAAATATTTGATGAAATCATCTAAGCGAAGGGAGCCTGCTAAATCAGCCGTAAGCGCAACAACGTTAGGGTTTTGCTGTGCCAATTCATAAATGCCTACTCCGAAACCGTCGCGAGTAGAATTTTTTCCTGTGGAAATAAGTTTATCTAACATGGTATTTTTTCTTAAGTTGTTTGAAATAAAATTAATTTGAAGATTAGTGGCTGTAAAGTTCTCCTTGATACGGATAAGGATAGTCGCCCAAGGTTTCTTCCAGTTGCGCCAGTGCTTTTTCCGTTAGCGCAGCATCGGGTGCTTTGCCATGCCATTTGTGCGATCCCATCATATAATCCACGCCATAGCCCATTTCAGTGTGCATTAAAATGACAATAGGTTTAGCTTGTCCAGTTTTTGCTTTCGCCAAATTCAAATTTTTCACTAGGTGTTCCATGTCATTACCTTTAATTTCCATTACATCCCAACCGAAAGCTACCCATTTGGCAGCTAAATTGCCTAAAGAAAGTACATTTTCTGTAGAGCCATCTATCTGTTGACCGTTATAATCTACCGTTACAATGAGGTTATCCACCTTATTATGTGCTGCAAACATGATGGCTTCCCAGTTTTGCCCTTCTTGTAACTCACCATCACCGGTGAGTACAAATACTAATTTTTTGTCGCCATTCATTTTTTTAGAAAGCGCCATACCGATGGCTACGGATATGCCTTGTCCAAGCGAACCGGAAGCGACTCTGATGCCTGGCAAACCTTCGTGCGTGGCAGGATGCCCTTGTAAACGAGCATTTAATTTTCGGAAAGTAGCCAATTCCTCTACGGGAAAGTAGCCGCTACGCGCTAGTACGCTGTACCAAACTGGAGAAATATGACCATTGGAAAGGAAAAAAACATCTTCTCCTCTTGCTTCCATGTTAAAGTTGGAGTCATGCTCCATAATTTCAAAGTAAAGCGCTGTCAAAAAATCGGCACAACCTAACGAACCGCCCGGATGTCCACTATCAGCATAGTGTACTTGACGAATAATGTCTCTTCTGACCTGCGAAGCAATGCGCTTCAATTCTTGAATAGTTGCCATAAGGTTTGTTTGTAACTTTTAATGGATAATCCATAATCAATTCTCAAAAATAAATTTTATTTATAGGAAACCCACTTTTTTGCATAGGATAATCGTTTCAACGACAAAAAAAGACGAGCATCAGTAGATATTAGAGACTTAGTAAGTTTGTTTTTTTACAGGTTCATTATTTTTTATTTGGCGGTTATAAAATTCATAATTTTGTGAGTCAACTTTGCGTTCCAAATAAACACATAGAAAAAGGCAATTCAGAGAACGCTCCGAATTGCCTTGATTAGCTATGGTGAAATTTAAAACTTTTCTATTTAGAAAGTTTTGATTTTAGGGCAGCAGAATCTACTGCATCAGAAAGCTCTTTGCCTGGCTTGAATTTAGGAGAAACTTTTGCTGGTATGTTAATGTTCTCACCAGTTTGTGGGTTTCTGCCTGAACGCTCTTGGCGAAGGCTAACAGAAAAAGTTCCGAATCCGATAAGAGTAACCTTATCGCCATCTTTAAGTGCTTCTGTAATGCTATCAATAACTGCATTCAGTGCATCGGTGGATTGCGCTTTAGATAATTTTGTTACCTCGGCAATTTTGTTAACTAAATCTCCTTTGTTCATTTGAATAAAGTTTGAATTAACGGATTATTGACAAAGTTAAACACTATCATCAATAAATACAACTTTAAGGTCATTAAAAATCCTTATTTTTCAAGTGTTTTTCAATTTTTTTTTCAATTTTATACAAAAAAGATGTAAAATGACATCAAAAAAGGTAAATTATAGTATTAAATTAGTGATGTATTTAGTTGTTTGCCTATTTGCTTTTGCTTGTACGCCTAAAGCGGGCTGCCCTGCTAGTGAAAATGCTACGGTTAAAGTTAATCGAAAAGGTGAATTGCCAACAAAAAGAGGAAACTCTACTTTATTTTCGCCCAACGGCTCTGTGAAGGTGAAGAAAGCACAAAAATCGCGAAAGCAACAACGCAAAAAAATATATGGAAAAAGAAAAAGCTAGTTGGAATGCTTCAAAGCTATGAAAAGTAGCAGGAGGCGCTGGATTGGAGTCCTAGGTATGCTTAGCTCTGCCGTTGTGCTGTTTTGGGTATTTCGTGCAGTAGATTTCAAGGCTATCAGTGATACACTGAGGTTGGTAAGTATAGCACATTTAATAGCCGTTTGTGTTGTCTATTTACTCATGATTTTCGCAAGGGCTTATCGCTGGCGACTAACGCTGCCAAAGCACAAGAGTTATCTGAATAGTATCGTCATGGGTTTGGCGGGTAATAATGTGCTGCCTGCGCGAGGTGGTGAGCTCTTACAAATGGAGTATTTTCGCTTTGAAAATAGCCATCAGCACCGAATGACAATTATTACTTCTATCGCTACGCTCAAAATTTTAGACGGTATTTGCTTAGTGTCGTTGCTTTATTTCTCCTCTAAAGCCCTTCTGAGCGCCAACAGCCCAAGTTGGCTCAATACCATTTTAGTCATTTCATTCCCTGTGTTGTTTATTTTACTGTTACTAGTGGTTTTGCTGCGTTGGAAAGGGGTAGCTATCAGGTTGTACTTGAGCCAATTCAATACTAAATTTATCCAGTGGCTTATCCAGCTATTGAGAGATATGGAAGCTGCACTTGAGTTTCTTCATTTTAATGGGCAAACTTTGCTAATTATTTTAATCACTTATGCTATCTGGTGTTTGGAAGGTATTATGTTTATAACCTGTTTGGAGGCTTTTCAAGTTCCAGATTCATTGCTACTGGGGCTGTTTACTTTATGTGTAGTCAATTTTGGTATTGCTACGCCCTCTTCGCCTGGTTATTTTGGTATTTTTCAAGCGGCGACCTTGCTCGCATTATCTCCTTTTGGCGTGTCGAATGAAGTTGCTGTGAGTATTGGCTTGATTGTTAATTTCTTTCAGTTTTTACCAATTACCTTATGGGGTGCAGTTATTTTTTGGCAATGGCAGCGTAAAAAAGTTTTGGAAACATAAATGCCAAGCCCCACATTTTGTGGCACATGGCATTTACTAGCAATAAATCACAAAATCTTATGGTAACAATACCGTATCAATGCCATGAATTATACCGTTGTTCGCTTGAATTTCAGGGATAACAACCAAAGCCTCACTGGAGTTAGCAATCACTTTTACACGAGTGCCTTCTTTAACCGTTTGCAAATCTAAACCCGCTAATGTCGGGATAGTTGCACCACGTACTAATTGAACTGCGGAAAGACTCGCCCCTACTTTCACATGGTATGCCAAAACCGTCTGAAGGGTTGCCACAGGAATATCACAAACAGAAGCAACACCAAGCGCAGCAGTCAATTCTGCAAATGCAGCGTTAGTTGGTGCTAAAACAGTGAATGTTCCATTTTCTGCCAATGCAGCAATAGCATTCAAATCCAAACCTGCGCAGTTAACCGCTTCTACCAAAGTAGAAAACGCTGGATTGCTAGTAATCAACGTTTGAACTGTTGATGGTGCAATCACTTTATCTACATAATGAATAAAACTTCTTCCGACAAAACCATTACCGAAAGTAATGTTAATATCTCCATTAATAATTGCATTGTTAGGGCTTAATACCGTAGTAAAGATAGTTAATCTACCTCTCACATTACAGTCTGCATAAGCTAGTGTTTTCATATAACCATCTAGCCACTCCACATCTTTTCTAGCAAAAAGAATATGATTAGCTAACACTTGATTCAATAGCGCAGTAGGTACGTCGTCCAAAGAAGCCAAGCCATTATCTGCTAAAAATCTTATAAAAGCATCATTAGTTGGTGCAAACAAAGTAATACCTAAAAGTTGATTATCCAAAATCAATCTTAAGCCTGGCACTCGGTCAATAGCTGCTTTTAGGATGCTCAATTCTGGCTTGAAGCCAATAAACTTGTAAAGGCTAAGTTCCCCATTGCGGCTTTCTAGTTCTTCTGCATTTGCCGCTAGGTGGTCTGCAAGTTCTTTCACAAATTCAGGTGCATCACTCGGTAAAGATAAGGTTGAAGCAACGCCGTCATTAAAGTTAAAATTTTCTCGCTCACAAGCGTTAAAGGAGAAAATGAACACTACACATAGCGTCGTAATTAGTAAGTTTCTCATAACAAAATTATTGAAATAGGTTTAATATAATTAGTGAAAAATAGTACTTAACATTTTGTCAATCATAAATTAAAAACAGATACGACGAATACTAGCAGTGGACATTTGTGTTCGCCAACTTTCCGTTTTCCTGTCTTAACGAGAACTATGAATAATAGTTATGATTTTCCTTTAGCGCAGTGCAGATAAATGCTTGAAGTAGATAACTTAATGGGCTTTGTTCGCAAATATATATATATATTTTAAATACTAATTTCTTTTCATCAAAAAAAAGTTAAAAATTTTTCTCTGATTAGCTCTATTTGCTTATTTTAAGGTATGTAACAACCAATTAAACTTAGCAAATTGTACTTATGACAAACAGGGTGATAAAGATTTCAAAAAATGGGTTTCCATACAATAAGCATAATAGTTCACGTTCCTTGATAAGCCATATTTAGCACACTTATCGTGTTGCTCGAAAAATACATTAGAATAGCAAATCTTATTTAAAAAACGCTTGTTTTACAACATTAACAATTTAGATGTAAAATATTCCTTAAAATTTCTGCTACTTTGTATTATAAAATGCGTTATATATAAGATACTCATTTTTGTTTGATAATTTTGTGAATGAGTATGTTGGAGCAGTAAATACTTTACTATGGTAAAGCCACAAATGAAAATACAATCAATATGAAAAATAACCTTGCTTTGATGTGTAGTTGGATAATTTTATGCTTTAGTGGTAGCCTGTCTTTTGCGCAAGTGCCTGAAAATATTGAAATTAGAGCGTATATACAGAAAGAACAAATCCCTAAATATGTTCCCTTGGACTGTCCCATATTAAAGCAGCAAGTGCAGGATGATGTCCTAGCCTTGCGCGCTATGAACACCATTATATATGAACTAATTAATTTTTGGGGAGAAGATGATTTAGAAGGAGCAGAAGTATATAGTGATGGCAGTGCGGTGAATTGGAAAATCGCTAAATCGGGAAACAATAGCTTCGAAGTGATTGCTTTCACAAAATCTATTCGATTAGGGCAAAAGGTGTACAATATTATGGAAACCCAAGCAGAGCAAGCCTGCTTTGAATGGAGTTTGGTCATTAGTAATGAGGAAGTAGTTGTTTTGGATGATACGCCAATGAAGTCCTTTGCGGAGGAAAATATTGCTTATGAACACCTAGACCCATATGCAGAGGAATACATGGCAAAACCTCAACCGCCAGTCGTTAATAGTACTCGCTACGATAACGATTTTCCAATATACGAGCCTATCACGCTCTCTCGGACAAATACAGTGGCTATGCGCGAACCTGAAACCAATCGTACAGAAATAACTACCAATACAACTACCTATAATAGGGATAAGCCTTCGGAGTTTTCGGCGATGTTACCGAGCGCCTCCACACAATTGACTTTGCCAGCAGATTTGTTTAAGTCTATTCAATCTATGGGTGAAGTAGAGCGCCTAATTGTAAATACCTTAGACAAAAAAGGATACAATAATAAAGGGTACTTTGAATTTGAAAATGGCTTTATGATTGCTACGCAGTTGGAACATTTCAATAGTAACGGCACTTCTAAAGCAGCGCAGTATCGCTACCCATCGGGCATTACTTTTAACCAGAGTTTATCCTTTCAAAACTATGTCAGCAGTCTCTTTCTTTCAGAAGTAGGATTGTATCGGATGTTTGTGTTTTATGTAGAGGCTGCACCAAGGCAAACTTATGGCGATATGGATTATAGCCTAAGCAGAACTCAAATGGTACAAAATGAAAGAACAGGACTTCGGTCGGAAGATTTAATTAACAAACCATATCGCCACAAAAGCATCTACGATTCCAATGTTACCGTAATGGTATATGAATTTCAAGTAAAACCCAATGAACGCCGACCTGCGTTGCTCTCTGTAAGTACATTAACCCCTCAAGACCATCTGACGAGGTCTGGGCTTTGGGATGCTTTCAAACAATAGCATTGTTGAAGTAAGGGGATATTAGTTTTGCTCATTCACAGAATATAAAGAGCCTTAAATTAATCATGTTGTCGGATTGCCTAGTTGTCTCTCGAACTTACTTTTCTAAAAATAGTCGTTGGAGCTGCTTACTGTTATTCAATAGTTTTACAAAATCAGAGAGATAGCTTTTCATTCCTTGCTGACTAGCTACTGTAAGGTAGTTAGCATCTTCAAAAGACCAAGGTTTTGAAGTAAGATAACTAAATTTTTCAGCAGTTAATACCACCCCTTCCGCACTCATTTTGTCCATTACTATGCGTTGTTTTACTCGCTGTTGCCCTGCACTTACGTTGGGGCGTGCATAAAAGGCATTCACTAAGCCAGAGCAGTCAAAATCGTAAGGAACAACAATGGCTTTTTCACTTCCTTTAGGGTAAATAAATCGCAAATTTCGGTATTCAGGAATACTCCAATCCGCATTACCAATCATGTATTGAAACATGAGCATATTTTGGTAGGAAGATGCTTGTAACTGGTCTTTGGTCATTCCCCAAAGGTCTTTCATTTTACCATTTAAGCGGTCTTCCAATTCATCGTTGTCCTCAATAAGAAAAGCAAAATGCTGCTCGGTGCTATTGTTTGCGGTATTGAAGTAGTTTACTTTCATTAAATGAACACGAAAACTCTGTGTAGTGATTTCGTTGTACAGTTTATATGCCCAATACTCTTTCAGCAGAGTTTGTTGGCTTTCGGGTTTGTTTAAGCAATGCGTTACCAATCGGTATTTTCTATAATTTTCCGGAAACCCTTTTTCACGTAAGGTTTCTTTAGGAAAGACGACTCTGATAGGGGGCATATCCACGCAAGCACTTCTACGAAAGTTGCCTCGCGGTTCAATGCTTACGTTCCAAGTATTTATTTTTCCTTGCGCATTACTAAATTCAAGTATAGCTTCGTGGCTCATATCTTTCATTCGATTAGCTCGAAAAGCATCAAAATCCGCTTTGATGACCAACTGGTCATAACGCTCATCAATAATTAGTGAAAAGAAAGAGGTCACTACTTCTCGGCTATGAAAATCGGATAATACATTTTGTGCACACAACGATACATGGACGCTCATGCAAAACAAGCAGCCGTATATAATTCTCATGGTAACTTTAGTTTACAACGTTCAAAGACGAAAGTACACTTTTTTCCTGACAAGAAAGAAAGATGCTTACTTTGCCCTCAATCGTTGACTTCTAATGCTAGGTTGACGATTATCGTTCGCATCCTTCATAAAAAAGAGTTCGTAGTATTTGCCACTTGCCCAATAGTCAATCATATTGTCATAAAAAGCACTGCCTGGATGGCCAGACTGCCCACCTGGATAGACACCATAGGCTTTCATCTCCTCATCCAATTCTACTACCATACGCCAAGAAGGACCAGTAGTCTGCCCCACCGCATTGAGCGATTTTCTGTACCCATTCGTTGGAATATCGTAGCGACCAAAAGGTTTTATGCTTCTGGAAAGATGAGCAATGTAAGTACCTCTGTGGTCTTTCCAGGTATATTTTTCGCCTTCCAGTTTATCTTTCATGCGCTCCCACATCTGCTGAAACGCTTGGGTAGTAATGTCAATTGGTGTTTCACGTTCAGGTGTTTTTTGATTATCCCAAAAAGCATTTAGCGGATGCAATTCCATCATTTCAATCGTTTTCCAGTCGCGCACGGGGAGTATTTCCAATGAATCTTGATAAATATTTATCTCATCCCAAAGTAGTTGATACATTTCATTAGACCATTCTAAGAAAATGATAGGCGCAACGGCTTCCTTATTAAAGTTATAGTCCCAGTTTTCCATGATTTGCACCAACCCCATTTGAACTGGACTTAACTTTGTTCTATCTAAGAAGGAAAGCATCAATGGTGCAGCTTCTTCTGCTAGGATACTTTTGCTGGAAGTTTGCAATGCCATCATGTCCTCAATCGTCGCCTTTTGAACTTTTTCCAATTCGCGATTTAAAATGCGACCTCTGTAAGCCTCGAAGCCCTCGCTAAGGTAGTAATAGGGGTAGGTTTCATCCGTAGAGCGTTGATTCGCAGAGGAAACGAAGCCTCTCAGTGGGTTTTTTACTTGCGGCACTTCGTCCATTGGAATAAAGCCTTGCCACTCGTTTGCACTTTTGCTACCATCCAAAATAAATCTGCCTTGACCTTGCTTTTTTATCGGTAATTTCCCATTGACTTTTAGCGCAATGTCGCCATCTTTAGCAGCGAATACGAAGTTTTGTGCTGGCACAACGTAGTTGGTCAAAGCTTGGCTGTAATCGTTGTAATTTTTAGCTTGATTGAGCAAGAGAAACGTTGTAAACTCTTCCGTAGCACTAGCTTCTACGCTCAACCATCGCATAGCAAGGTCTTTATAGCCTGTTTCGCCCCCCTCATACATGACTGGTCCGTAGTGCGTCCAACGCACAGTGTCTGTTACTGCTTTTTTGCCTTTTACTTTTATCGTTTCAATGCGAAGCTCGGCTTTTCTTGCCTCTTCGTCATAGCGATAGACTGTTTTGGCGTTGTCTATCCAATCCATTTCATACCAATCCGTCACGTCATGTCCAACGTTGGTCACGCCCCAAGCGATATTTTCGTTGAAGCCAATAATAACAAAAGGCAAACCTGGCAATGAAACTCCATAAACATTAACCTCTGGCGATTGAAGTTGAATTTCATACCAAATAGAAGGCAAAGTTAAATCCAAATGCGGGTCGCTACACAAAATCGGATGACCAGATGCTGTTTTACTGCCTGCCACTGCCCAGTTGTTGCTACCAATGCCTTCTTGTGTTTTATCCAAACCTTTAAATGGCGATAAATTACCTAATAATATTTTGCTGGTATCTCTTGAAGTATTCTTCGTGGAATCCGTTTTCCATATCGTGCCAGATGGAATAATTGGCGATTCTTTTGGATTAATTTCTGGATATAAAAAGTTAAACACGTCCTTGCCAAATATTTTCAGCGCATTGGTGGCTTCTACATCGTTGTAACCATAATTTAAAGTCAATGCCATATTTTTTAAAAACAGTGCCGATTTTAACATACTCCATGCTTCAGGTTCATAGCCTAGTAACTTAAATTCAATCGGATATTGAGCGGGTGTTAGTGATTTGATATAGGCATTTACACCAGCAACATAGGCTTCTATCAGGTGATAGTTTTTACTTTTTGACCATTCTTCTACTGATTTTTCCGCACCAACGACCATGCCCCTGCGTCTGGCGCGCTTGTCCATTTCCAGCGTCCGCTCCCCTAGTACCTCTGACAGGCGACCACTAGCTGCCCGTGTAGCCACATCCATTTGCCAAAGTCGGTGCTGCGCCGTTACATAACCTTGCGCAAAACTCAAGTCCTCTAGGTTTTGTGCAAAAAGGTGTGGCACTAGTCGCTCATCGTACACGATTTCCACATTTTCTTTTAAGCCCTTTAGTTTCTTATTGCGATAATTAGCGGCATGGTCTGCTTTCGTATTTTGCCAAAATCCTTCATAAGGACTCAATAATTTGCCAAAAGCAGGCATATCGCTAATACCAAGTGGACTGTTGGTATTGAGCAAATAGGTAAATCCAATCGCTATGAGTAGTGCAATAGAGAACTTTAATGTTTTCATGCTATTTTTCCTTTTCCAGTTTTCAGCAACTAAAATAAAGTTAAAAATGATACCCTGTGCTTTAATTGGTGATTAATTTGTTTTCCATTGAAATTTCTAGTATTTTGTATCCAAATAGCCAACCATTAACAACGCCAACTGTATTAAAATAAAAAGCCTATGCCCAGCGAAACAGCACGCTTTAAGGAATTACTAGCAAAAAATGAGTTAAAAGAATTGATTAAGGAATTGCTAAAGTTTACGGAGCATTCTACTTGGCGACCACTAAACAGCAAAGTGTTGAGTAGTGCAGCGCAATATCAGGAGCTTAACGACAAAAACCAATTCAACATCATCAGTGAAGCGGATTACCAACTTGGAATCTCCAAAGTTCGCCATACTTTGCTGGAAGTCATCAATGACATTGCTGATGGAAATACCACAGTTCCAGCCACGCCTATTAAAAAAACTGGGCAATGGAAATGGTTGGCAGCAATTCCAGTAGTGATTGGTGTACTAGCAGGCATTGTACAAATATGGGATTATTTCAAGCCTGACTCTAGAGAAGCAGTAAAACCGAACACTAGTGTAATTACCACCATTGTAGAGCCGAGTAAAAAAGATACTGTAGAACCAACTACTGTTGAACCTTCAACAACTACGGTCAATCCAGAAGCCCCACGTCCGCCAGACTCCCTAGTAAAAGCTCCCGATACGACACTCAAGATTCAACTTTTCAGCGACAAAAATGGCAAGCCAGTTCGTTTCAAGGCAGGCGAAACCATGCGCTTCTTTGTGCAGGTGTCTCAACCTTGTTATGTGCGTTGCATCTATGAATTGGCGACAGGGGAGTTAGTCCTTTTCGAGAACGATCTTAAAATTGAAAGCAGTCAACTACACCAAAAAGTACAAATTGGAGCAGGTGTTGAAGTAGCAGCCCCTTTCGGCAAAGAGCAATTGTACGTTTTTGCACAAAGCGAACCTTTCCCAATGCTGACACTCCAACAAGAAAACGGCTACGACATAATAGTAGATGGTTTGCCAGAAGCTCTAGCCAAAACAAGAGGTTTCAAGAAGAAAATTGCTTTTGCGGAAGCGAAGTTGGGGATAGAGACTATTGAGTAATACCTTACCCAAATTTATTTTGACAACATTATCCCTAGATCATCTCGTTACAACTTATAAACACTTTTGAAAGAACTTTAATAGAGCAGTTCCGCTTTCAACTTATATGCTACTCACGAAACCCTCCGATTACTTTTCACCTAGATTCACTAGGTAAGGAACAAACACCTGTTCTGAGTATGGACATCCATCCTTTACTTTGAGCTGGAAGACAAAAGACGAAAACCGAGGTTGTCGTTGCGATTCGACAGGCTGTTGTTGTTGCGATTCGCAGTGCGACAATTGACGGCGTTGTTATTCCAAGCACCGCCGCGGATAACGCGATTCGAGCCTTACGATGTTTGCCCTTATGCCTCAGACATTAATCGTCTGCTGCATAACTTTTTTACGAAAGCCTAACGCATTTGCATGCTCCGTAAATGAAATTAAACTATTCAATCTTGTTTGATATTCATGTTCATTTATTATCCCTGATTCATATTCTTGCTGTAATCCATTCAGTTTCTTTGCGTAACGTTTTTTGCTTCTTTGCGCTAGTAGTATTTTATCTGGGAAAATAAGATACCCTAAAAATGGAAGTCCTCTTTTCACATCATTAAGACAATAAGGTTTTAAAGATAATCTTAAATATACTTTTGAGAAGACTTCAAAATTTTTCCCTATCTCTAATAACATTTTTTTTTCTCTATCCCAAAATACAATATCATCCATATATCGGACATATCCTTTTGTTTGTAACTTCTCTTTGGCATAATGATCAGAAATGCTCAAATAATGGTTTGAAAAATATTGGCTTGTTAAATTACCTATTGGAACACCTCTGCTAGGCTGCACTTCATAACTGTCAATAATTTGATAAAAAATAGCAAGTAGTTTTGGGTCTTTGAATAACTTGGCTAATTGCGATTTCATTACATCGTGATGAATATTATCAAAGAATTTTTTAAAGTCAAGTTTCAAATACCAATTATACTTTCCACTGTTGTATCTAGCTTTTTCGATGGCTTTATGAACACCCTTATTGATTCTACTCGCGTAACTATCATAAATTTGATGTCGCTCAAAATAGGAATGGCAAACATTCATCAGCGCATGTTGAAGTACCTGCTCTCTGAAATCAGATGCACAAATCAGTCGCTCTTTAGGATCATAAATTTTAAAATAGTGATAATTCCCTACTGATACTGAACCACTAAGAATGGCTTCTTGTAGTGATAACAAATTAGCATCAAGATTAGCTTGATAATTCAAGACACCCTCCTTTGTAGATTTTCCGCGTTTTGCCCTCAAAAAAGCTAATCGCAAATTATCAATATCTGCAATTGGCTCAATTAAGTAGCCTACTCTTTTCATTCGGCTTTTGAATTTAAGTCTTTAATGAATCTAGCTGCATAACGCTCCACTTTCTTTTCGCCGATTCCTTTTACGCTTTTCATTGTATTAGGTGTAATATTGGACAGTTTTGAGATACCTGCTAATTCCTCGTCAGTAAAAACAGCAAATGCAGGAATACCTTCTTCAGAAGCAATCTGCTTTCGTATTTCTCTTAACTGAGCAAATATTTTGAAAGTTGCCTCATCCAAAACTTCTCTATAATCTATTTTTCCTGTTTTTATTCTAGTTGCTCGATATTGACTATCCACATATCGAATACAAAAGCACCATGAAGCGCCATTTTCATTATTCACTAAATGTTGTTGTACTTCCAACACTTTATGTGCTCTTAAAAAAGCATTAAATTCTTGCTCAAAAGCACCATCATCTGTGATGGGTATTGTAAATAGTTTTATCTGCATAAAAAAAATTTGACGGCTTCGCCGTTGTTCATTATTAAAGTTAGCTATTTTTAGGACTTAGGTAGTGCCATGCTCCGTCCCTCCGCATAGCTACCACCTAAGCCCCAAAAATAGCATCTCAAAGTAAAGGTGGCTGCCCTCCTCAATAACTGGAAGACAAAAGACGAAAACCGAGGTTGTCGTAGCGACGCGACAGGCTGAGGTCGGCGCGATGCGCAGTGCGACAAAAGACGGCGTAGCTATACCAAGCACCGCCGCGGACAACGCGATCCGAGCCAGTGGCAGGCCCCTTAGGGTTGTCTTTAGGGCTGCTATTGTAATAATCGCTACCGTACCAATCGCTGCACCATTCCCATACGTTACCAGTCATATCATACAAGCCATACCCATTGGGCTTTTTCTGCCCAACGGCATGGGTAGTTTTACTGGCATTATCCGAGTACCAAGCCACAGCAGCAATGTCATTGCTGCCTGCATAAGTATAGTTTTCTCCTCCTTTGGCTGCGTATTCCCATTCCGCTTCCGTAGGCAATCGCCAGGTGCGTCCCGTTTGTTCACTTAACCACTTGGCATAAGCTGTAGCATCATTCCAACTGATGTGTATCACAGGATGATTGTATTCGCTACTTGGTCTAGGATTTCCCTTCACATCGCATGTCCAGTTTACATTATCTTTTTTTTCCCACTTTGTACCTGTCCAAATATAGCTACCGTAATCGTCCGTTCTTTTGTCTGCATCGGTTTGGTAGCCTGTCGCTGCTATAAAGGCTTTGAACTCCGCTACGGTTACTTCGTGCTGCATCATTTCAAAACTACCGACCGTTACCGTGTGTGGGGTTTCATCGCTTTCTGCATCGCTAGCATTGCTGCCCATCGTGAAGGTGCCGCCTGTTATACTGCGCGTGGTAGGCAGATAAGGTTTTCGAGTACCTTTTAGTGTGATTTTGGTGTTTTGGTTGGCAGCAATACTCACCTGTTGGCTAATGGTTTCGCTGCCACGCAGTTCTACATAATGGCTGCCTGCCATCAAGTTTGGCACTCGATTGTTCTGGCTATTGGCGAGCAAGTAGGCTTTATATTGTCCATCCACATACAAGCTGCCTGCTACTTCGGTATCTATCAATAGGCTGCCTTCGCCCGGCTGAAAGGTACTCAACCAAAAGGACGCAGTGAGCATATTCCATTCTTGGGGTACTTGTTTGTAATTGGTCTGCGCTAGTACTGCACTGCGCGTATTTTGAAAAACATCAACTAAAGATTGTGGTTTTTGCATCTGCTGTGCCAGTTCTTTTGTAAATACGCCGTTGTCGCCTGTACCGTCAGCAGCCGTTGACCCTTCGCGGGTAGCAAAGGCAATAATGGTACCAGCCGCCTGCTGTCGCGGCGCAATGAAGCCACGGTCGCCACCGCGCATCCAGCTTCGGAAAGGATTGTCGCGGCAAGCATCCAGTATCATGATGTTCACTTTTCGGCTGTTTTTTGCAAAAGCTTCGTTGATGTCGTTTATATCAATGGCTTCGTATCGGGCGCGCGCTTCCGTTTCTAGTGTTGCATCCACAGGGATCAAATAATTGTTACCGTTCACCTGAATCCCATGCCCAGCATAATAAAACAAAGCCACATCGTAGTTGGGGATACTTTCTATAAACTTCACCACAGCATTCTGCATGTTTTTCAAGCTGGCATCGGTGATTCTGTTCACTTCAAATCCCAACTTTTTTAAAGTCGCTGCCATTAAATTGGCATCGTTTACAGGGTTTTTTAACGGTGCAGTGGCATACTTCGCATTCCCTATTACTAAAGCAATGCGTTTTTGTTGAGCATAACTATGGGCTGCCAATAGGAGCAGCAAATAAAGGGTAGCTAAATGCTTCATTGGTGCTATTTTTTAAAATAAACGCCAACAGAAGGATAATCGTTGTAGCGGTTGAGCGTTTTTTAAAAGAATATAGTTTATGATTGTTTCGATCTCACGCCTGAGGCGATACCCTGTGCTTTAATTGGTGGTTTTATTTTAACCGCTGATGAGTCGGGCAAAGTTTTTTTAAAGTACTTTTCCACCTCAAGCATAAAACCACAACAATTGAGTTCATGATCAGAATAACAAATTTGTTAACTCATTAATAAGCTAATATCAATACTATGCTATTTCCTTCGCCGCTATTGCTGCTCTAATCTCATTAGCGCGCGCCTCCGTGATATCGTAATTCCACATGACCAAAATGGCGATAATCGTGCCAATCATCGGGAAAAAGCAGAAGAAAGCGTGCAAGCCATCCACAGCGGACTGCTGCGCAGTGGTCGCAAGGGCGGGGTCGAATCCTACGAAGGCAATGATAAGCCCACTAAGACCACCAGCAATAGCAAAACCCACTTTGACCATCCACCAGTAAATAGCACCAAAAATACCCTCTCGTCTTAATCCAGTGTTGAGTTCATCAATATCAATCACATCTGCTGTCATGGACATCATAATAGTAAATAAGCTACCGATACCGAAGGAGAAGAACGGAAGTGCAATAATATACATCCAGGGCTTTCCCGGAACAAATAAGAACCAAAGCATGATGTAACCGATGATGGAGATACTTTGAGATAGCAGAAAGGCATTTTTCTTCCCCATCCGCTTCGACATCCAAGCCACCGTTGGAATAACAATGAAGGTCGTGCCTAATGCGCCAATACTCCCAAATAGCGTCACCCAAACCCCTGAAGCAGCAGCATCTCCATTAAACAATTTATACACGATAACGAAAAAAGTAAGTGCAGCCACTGTGTTGAAAGCATTGAAAATAAGGAAGGTCGAAATACAAAGTTGGCGAAAAGGCTTCAGCTTAAATGCTTCGACAAAACCCGCGAGAATTTGTTTTACGCTACCGCCTATATTAGCTGCATTGAGCGGCGCATAGTCCTTATCCAAAGTAGATTCACTTTTGATGAAGAGCGCAGGCACAATGGCACAAATGGCACAAGGGATAGCGACCCATATGGCTAAAGTTCGTGTGGCAACTTCTGCGGATGGAAACCACGCCTTGTCGTACATGATGATCCAAAACCAAGGCGCAATGACCCACGCCCATTGTCCAATCCATTGAGCAACTGCCATGATATTCGTTCTTTCATGGAAGTCGTTTGTCATTTCATAGCCCATAGCGACGTAGGGTACACTGAATAAGGTAAGACCAAGATAGAAAACAAGAGACCATATAAAGAAGTACCAAAAAGTATATTCCAACGAGTTTTCTCTATATAACTGCCACATGAAAACATAAGCAATGCCCATGACGATGCCGCCGATAAGTACATATTGTCGTCTTCTGCCCCATCTTGATTTTGTGTTATCGGAGATAAAGCCCATGATGGGGTCGGTGATGGAATCAAAAATTCGAGGAGCAAAAAAGATTAGTCCCCACATCCATCCAGGGAATCCTAAATCCTGTACCAGTA
>DAITMC010000013.1:25005-29749 GCA_036835365.1 Saprospiraceae bacterium | reverse complement strand
TTGAGTATTGCGCTATCTTTTATTCCTGCTGTCAGGCAATTACCAAAAACGTTTGAATTAGGGGAATATCTGCTACTCCTATTTTGTGTAGCCATCGGTTTGCTGGCTGATTTTAGCAATATGATTGAGCATGGCTTGATGGTAATAGCCTTCATGTCCAGCATCTGGCTGGGCATAGTGGCATTGCATGGCTTTTTGGCTTACTGCTTTAAGATTGACCGCGACACTTTCATTATTACTTCCACAGCATCATTGTATGGTCCCGCATTTGTAGGTCAAGTAGCCAGTGCGATTGGCAATAAAAAAATTATTTTTTCTGGTATGTCAAGTGGTCTAATTGGCTACGCCGTTGGTAATTATTTGGGGGTAGGAATTGCTTATTTATTACATTATTGGCTAAACTGAACGTTTTCTTATGCTCAACGCAATACTCAGACTACTAATTCATTCCCTAATTCATGCTATTTCAAATAATTGCCAATCGTAATGATTTCTGCAAATACCCCCGCAGCAGTAACTTCCGCACCGGCCCCTGGACCTCGCACCACAAGTGGTGTTTCGCGATAGCGTTCTGTGGTGAACACAATCATGTTGTCGCTACCGTTCAAATGATAAAAGGGATGGTCTGCACCGTAACTACCTAAGCCAATTAATCCTTTACCATTTTCCATAACGGCTACCATGCGCAGCACTTTTCCATTTTCATTTGCCGTGCTACGCAATACTTCATATCGTGCATTATCTTGGACTAAAGCCTCGAAAAAAGCATCTATTGATGGTGCATTGATGGCTTGCTCTGACAAAATAGACTGAATATTAATATCCTGCTCTTCTATTGGGAAACCAGCTTCACGAGCTAGAATAATGAGCTTTCGACGCATATCTTTTCCGCTCAAATCCTCACGAGGGTCAGGTTCTGTAAAGCCTCTTTGTTTTGCTTGCTTCACTATATCGCTAAACGTAGTGCCTTGTTTGAAACTGCTAAAAATAAAAGAAAGTGAGCCCGAAATTACGCCTTCAATTTTCAAAATTCGGTCTCCGCTGTAAATCAAATCGTTGAGGGTCGTAATGATTGGAAGCCCAGCACCGACACTGGTTTCGTAAAGGAATTGTACCCCACGTCGCCTAGCAATGGATTTGAGTTTTCGGTATTGCTCAAGGGAAGAAGAAGTGGCGATTTTATTAGGCGTTGAAATGGAGATACTGCTGTTCAAAATGGCTGGATAGTAGGCTGGAAGTGCTGCACTGGCTGTGTTGTCCACAAAAATAGCATTCGATAAATTCATTTTTTTCATCTGCTCAATGAAAGCACCTACATTCATTGCATCATTGGCGTTGTCTAGTAAAGTATTCCAGTGAGTTAAGTCAACTCCGTCCGGATTAAAGAGCATTTTTCTAGAGTTGGCTAAGCCTACTACTTTAACATCAAGACTGCGATGCTCTTTCAAAAAATTACGCTGAGCATGAATTTGTTTAAGTAAAGTAGCCCCAATTAATCCTGTACCAACCATAAAAAGATGCAACTCTTTTCTATCGGAGAGGAAAAAGGCTTCGTGTAGCGCATTCAAGGCTTTGCTTTCATTCGCTTTATTGATGACTACCGAAATATTTAACTCGGAAGAACCTTGCGCAATAGCAATAGCACTAATACCATTCTTGCCGAGTGCCTCAAACATTCGCCCTGCGATGCCTGGCTGATAGCGCATGTTAGCTCCAATGATGGCAACGACAGAGAGCTCTTTTTCAATTTTAATTGCCTCGACCACTTTCATTTGTAATTCATACTCAAAGGCTTGTTCTACAACTGCTTTGGCATTTTTTGCATCTTCGGGTTTCACAGCAAAACTGATAGAATGTTCCGAAGAGCCTTGTGTAATCAGGATAATGTTAATTCGCTCTTGCGCTAGTGCTTGAAATAATCGCCCAGCAATACCCGGTACACCAAAAAGTCCACCACCTGAAATCGTGAGCAAGGCAATATGATCAATCGAGGAAATTCCTTTAACGGCTTTGTCTTCAGGGTCTTGGTAACTAGAGATATACGTTCCTTCAAAACTAGGATTAAAGGTATTCTTAATATAAATCGGAATTTGCTTTCGCAATGCAGGTTGCAAAGTAGGCGGATAAATTACTTTTGCACCAAAGTGGGACATTTCCATTGCCTCGGCATAAGTCATTTTGGGAATAGTGAACGCTCGCTTCACTTTTCTTGGGTCGCAGGTAAGTACGCCATCCACGTCGGTCCATATTTCAATTTGCTTGGCATCCAATCCAGCCCCCAGCAAAGATGCCGTGTAGTCGGAACCCCCTCTGCCCAGTGTAGTCGTTAGTCCTCCTTTTGCCGTAGCAATAAAGCCTGTTACCACCTGAATTTCTTGGCGCTCTTGGTAGTAGTCCCTAATTTTTTTATAAGTAGTGTCGAAGTCCACCCTTGCCGAGCCAAAATTTTTATCCGTTCTAATAATTTTTCTAGCGTCCAAATAACTTGCTGGAATACCATTGTATTGAAGTGCATGAGTAATGATGAAAGCCGAATTGCGCTCACCAAAGCTCAACACATAGTCCATACTTCTCAAAGAAGCCTCTCTGACTAAGAAAATACCATATAGCAAATTCTTTAATACCGCATGATTTTCTTCTAATACAGGCATCACTTTATCAATCAAAGGTGCGCCAATGAGTGCATTAGCGACTTCCATGTGTCTGGTATGAAACTGCTCAAAAAAGACTTCATATTGCTCATCTCCTTTTGCAGCAAGCGTACTCATTTGAATTAACGAATCGGTGATACCTCCAAAGGCAGAAAATACAACAGTAAAAGATTCTCCTGACTGGTAATAGTCTTTTAATATGTCTATAACCCCCTGAATGCGCCCAGGTTTGGCTACGGATGAGCCTCCAAATTTTAATACTTTCATTGTATCTTCTTTTAACAGCGGTAAAAGTATTCACAATTCTAATTATTTAGCAAGCGTAAGCAGAAAAAAAGCACAACTTTTCCGAAGCCCAACTATTGAAGCTAAGCATACATACATACTTACTCTGCTTAGCGTTCTTGCTGATTGATTTTTGTTAGAACTGAGAAATGGGTTATTCTGTACTGAAAAAGGAGGGTACTGATAAGTCAATCTTTGCCTCTTCTAGGGCAATGATAACTCTAAAGCCATCTTATTGACAGAGGTTACGCAAGACAAAAAAATAAGCCTTGCAACAACCATTCATTTTCGACTTATCGTTCATTAAAATTTTCTGTATTTGAAATCCCGAAGGGAGGCCATTATGGTAGCCAAACAGGTAAAAACATAAAAACCCTGAAAGGGTGGCATGATGTCATTTCAGGGTTTAATTGAGGATTTATTTATTCATGATCTACTATCATTTTATTACTCCTTTGGAGTTGAACAAAGCACCTAAATCTTAGTATTGAAGTGATACTTTGCGTAACGTGGGTTACTTATATATGGCATCCCTCTAGGATTTCAAGTGTTTCTTTATTATATCTCTTTTTCTGACTGCGTAACATCGTTCACTAACTTAAGCAGTTCCTCTGCTGCATGAAAAGCAGAAATTTGATTTTCCTCGACAGCTTGTTGTATTAAATCCCAATGTTTTTGAACAATTGGGTGCTGTCTGAACCATTGTTTTAGTGTTTCATCCATTGTTTCTTGAAACCAGTGGCGTAATTGATTTTTTCTGTTTTGTACCAAATAGTTGTTCTCTTGAACATGGTCAAAATAAGTGCTTATTTGCTGCCAAACCTCTGCAATACCCGTTTTGTGTAAGCTAGAACAAAGGAGCACAGGAGGAGTCCAAGCACTTGCTTTTTGAGGAAACAAATGCAAAGCGTTTTTAAACGCTTTCTCAGCAGCGTGCGCCATTGTTAAGTTGTCTCCATCTGCCTTATTAATACAGACGATGTCTGCCATCTCCATAATACCTCGTTTAATGCCTTGCAATTCATCGCCGCCACCTGGCATCAGCAGCAATAAAAAGCAATCTACGATAGCATGAACTGCAATTTCAGATTGTCCTACTCCAACTGTTTCTACAAAAATGGTATCAAAACCCGCTGTTTCGCAAAGCAGTATAGTTTCTCTTGTTTTTCTTTCCACACCACCGAGTGTTGCACCAGCAGGAGAAGGGCGAATGAAGGCATTGGGCGCATTAGAGAGTAGCGACATTCTTGTTTTATCGCCTAAGATGCTCCCTTTACTCATTTGGCTACTAGGGTCAATGGTCAATATGGCAATTTGTTTTCCCTGTGCGATAGCATGAAGCCCTATGGCTTCCAGAAAAGTGCTTTTACCTACACCTGGCGCACCCGAAACGCCTATACGCTGAGCCATTCGAGGATGTGTTAGGCATTTTTCTATTAAATCTTGAGCTATCGTTTGATGTGCTGATAAACTACTTTCTACCAAGGTAATGGCTTGGCTTAAGATTTGCCTATCCTTTCTGAGAATGCCTTGCATGTAATAATTTGTATCTCTAGGAAGATACTTCCGCTTTTTATTAGATAGGTTTGGATTCAACGCCATTGCCAACCATTTTTGGATTATTTAAAAATTACTTGGTTAAATTATGACTTTCCCACTATTTTCCAGCGAAATGCCCATTTCCAAACTATACTAAAATCGGTGATGCCACTTTGCTGAAAAATAGACAACCATTCCTGTTTCTTGAAACTGCGTGCCACAGAAACAGCAGCATCATGGCGTACCATAGCTGACTTTGAAAGAAAGCG
>DAITMC010000013.1:23796-24905 GCA_036835365.1 Saprospiraceae bacterium | reverse complement strand
GTGATGACTTCGCCGCCACTATCCAAATCGTCCATCCATTCTTGCTCATAGGAGCGATAAGTTAAGTTAATTGCCATTTGTTGTTGATTGATTGTATTTATTTGGCTATTCTATTCATAATGAATTTTCATGAGCATACTTTCTAGCGTAAGTCCTGGTCCGAAGGCAATACCTAGCACTTTTTTTTGATCATCACTTTCCTTTAAAGATTGTTTTAGTGCATTCATCACGAACAAGATGGTTGGCGATGACATATTGCCATAATCGCGTAGCACTTGATGTGCGATTTGATTTTTAGTTTTCTCTATATTCAATTTTTCTTCAATTACGCTTAAAATGCGTTTGCCACCTGGATGAACGGCAAAATAGTCAATTGCTTGAATAGGAATGTCCATTTTTTCGAGTAATCGTTCAATAAGTTGGAAGATGTTAGTGCGAATGATGTCGGGAATATTGGAAGTGAGTTTCATCTCGAAACCAAAATCACCAATGCGCCAAGCCATTTCCTGTATGCCATCAAATGCCAAATCACTGTAAAACTGCTGTATTTGAAAACTTGCGGCTTGCTCGTTAGGTTGCCCAGTTAATAGCGCGGCTGCAGCACCATCGCCAAATAAGGCATTGGCTAATAAGGTATCCGCATCTTTAGTTTTTTGAAGGTGAATGCTACACAACTCCACTGCTACAATCAACACTTTGGCTGTCGGTTGAGCTTTAATGATGTAATCGGCTGATTTCATGGCATTAAAAGCGGCATAGCAACCCATAAAATTGATGGCAGTGCGCTGAATATCCGTTCTTAAGGAAAGGCGTTGAATGAGCTGAATATCAATACCAGGAGCATACATTCCTGTACAACTGACGGTAATGAGGTGGGTAATTTGTTGATAATCGAAATCAATTGGTAGAGCTGCTGTTATTGCTTTTTCGCACAATTGGATAGCTTCTTGTTCATACAAACGCATTCTAGCATTTACTGTTGGGAATGGCTCTAAATCTTTAGTATTAGGGAAAAAAGTATAATTTTGAAGCAATTGGTAGTCCTCAATTACGCTATATCGCGTCTGAATGCCGCTAGCGCGATACAGCACCTCAAGTTGATGTTTTTC
>DAITMC010000013.1:0-23696 GCA_036835365.1 Saprospiraceae bacterium | reverse complement strand
TATATCGCGTCTGAATGCCGCTAGCGCGATACAGCACCTCAAGTTGATGTTTTTCGGCAGCATTCAACGCTAGCGCATTTGCCATAAATTCAGCAATCTGTTTTTGGGCAGTTTTAAACGTTGGATTGGCAGTACCAATATAATTGATGTAGGACATGAACAGCGATTAATTCTTATTGAAGAAAAGATAAAAAAATTAAAGCAAAAAAGTTCGTTTGTGTTTACCGTTCCATCTATTTGGGGTAACGCTTAAAATATTCTAGTATTAAATAATCGTGATTTTTTTAATTTTTATACTCAAAATCCAATTTTGCTTGCTAACTATGCGTATTAATTGTAAAAAAGTGAACGGATATAAAATTGAATACTATAATTTTATGATAACAAGGTGATTGAGATTATTGTTATCATTTGTTCGGTTAGGCTATCCAAAAATTAAACGACTTATTTTTAAATCGCTTCCATGCAAAGAAGTTCTAAAACAATACAACCTGGTACGTTTGAACCAGAGCATCATTGGTATGAAAAGGCTTTAAATGCTACGATTCATCCTTTGGTCAGTTTTTTTCTCAATCTTGAGACCGAAAGAATCATTAAAAGATACTGCCATTTACACCCTACGGTTGATGCTAAAATGCTAAGCGAACTGTTAATGTATCGCCCTAAATATTTTATATGGGCAGGTGCTGACCTTATGCACGTAACGGACGAGAATGGCAACCGAAAAATGGTGGTCATTGAAAACAATTCTTGCCCTTCAGGTCAAAAATCTATGCCCTTGCTGAACGACCACCAAGAGCAAGGTGGATATAGACTCCTAATAGAAAGAACTATCAAGCCTTACTTGGAGCAAAAGAAAAAATTAGTGCCGAATGGTGGACTAGCCGTAGTATATGACAAAAATAAAATGGAGGCTTCGGGCTATGCCCATGCCATGGCAGATGTTTTTAACGAACCTGTTCATCTTGTACCGCTCTTTAAAGAGGATAAAGAACAATTAGTTCGCTTCGACGATGGAACCATGTATGTTCAGAATGAAGCAAAAGAATGGATACCAATTCGTGCCACTTTTCGCTACCTTACGCAACAGCCATGGGATCGCTTACCGCTGCACAGCAAAACCCATATTTTCAACCCGATAGTAGCTTGTATTGCGGGTGGACGCAACAAAATGGTTGCTTCAAAAGCGTACACTTTCTTTAACACCGAACTGGAGCAAGGAGGGTTGGAAATACTAACTCCTGAGACGATTTGGGATATTAGCAAACTAGAAATCCCTTTCTGGGTGCGTCGCATGGGCGGACAAGCCGTTATTAAAATACCCTACAGTAATGCCGGGCAAGGTGTTTTTACTATTGTGAATGAGCAAGAATTAGAGGCATTTATGGCTCAAGAGTTTCATTATGAACGATTTATTGTGCAAAGTCTGATTGGCAACTACAATTGGAGTTCGACCAGCAGCAGAGGAAAATTGTATCATATTGGTACTATGCCTAGCGCAAAAGGCAACACTTATGTCGCTGATACTAGAGTGATGGTTAGTGCTACCCCAGAGGGTATTAAGCCATTGGCAGTGTATGCACGCCGCGCTAAAATTCCATTAGCCAATACCTTGGAGCATGGTGTGAGTAGCTGGGATATGCTTGGCACCAACCTTTCCATTAAACGAGAAGATGGTACTTGGGATGCTGATACTTCTCGCTTAATTTTGATGGATAGACGCGACTTCAATAAACTTGGTGTTGGTTTGGATGATTTGATTGATGCTTATATTCAAACGGTACTTTCTATGATTGCAATTGATAAAATGGCAATTCAGTTATTTAACTCGAAAAATAAGTTTAAAATGCGTTTGTTTAAGTCTTTGGACAATGACCAAGCCCTATTGAATGAAATTATGCTTTGAGGATCAAAAAAAAATTAAAAAACACTAACTGTTTTGTTTTTATGTGGTTATGATGCTTTGAGAAACGAATGCTGCAAGTTAGGAAAACAGTAAAAAAATTCACAGTCTGCTTAAAATCAGCATAATAGGTCTTATCTAAGTGAGTGAACAAGTTTAGTTGGTGGGTTGAATTATTTAGGAACATAAATTATACATTAACAATAAGTTGTATAAAAAACAACATCAACCTACAAACATTCTTGTCCACTCACTTAACCTAGCCTAGCAAGTTTTCTTTTGTAATAAAAAAATTTTTGACCCAACATGATAATAGACACACATCAAGAAGTTCCTGTTGTAAAATATCTTGACGTATTGCAATGTCCTAAGGGAGAAATTACAAGATATTTTGTACGAATGGTGGCAGATGGCATGGGATTACCAATATACATACCCGTTATGGTGGCACGAGGGCTTCAAGACGGACCAGTGATTGGTATTACCGCAGCCACACATGGTAACGAACTTAACGGAATACCTGTTGTGCAAAGGCTCTTCAAAGAATTGCAGCCTGAAGTTAATCATTTGCGTGGTACAATTATTGGTGTACCAGTAATGAACGTTCCAGGTTTTTTACTGATGCAACGTAAATTTAATGATGGTATTGATCTTAATAGGATTATGCCTGGCAGAGCAGATGGCGACACAAGTCAGGTGTACGCCCACCGATTGACAGATCGAATTATCAGCCAGTTTGATTATTTGCTAGATTTACACACCGCTAGTAATGGTCGCGTCAATTCGTACTACATCCGTGCTAACATAGACGATAAAGAAACTGCCACTTTAGCCAAGTTACAAAATGCACAAATCATTCTAAATAGTCCAGCAAAAGACCAAACCGTCAGAGGCGTAGTACAATCTAATGGAGGCAAAGCGATTACACTCGAAGTAGGCGACCCTAATATGTTTCAGAAAAAGTTGATTCGCTCTGGTTTAGAAGGCGTAAATAATACTTTGGTTTATCTAAATTTTTGTGAAGGAGAAATCGTAAACCCTGAACAAGAAGCGATTATCTGTAGTCATTCTTATTGGATTTACACTGATAAAGGAGGTATTCTCCAAGTGATGCCTAATGTAACTGATAAGGTGCAAAAAGGCGAGGTCATAGCCGTGATTAGAAATATTTTTGGCGATGTAATTAAGCAATACTTCGCTCCAGAAGATGGTATTGTTATTGGCAAGAGCGTCCATCCTGTATCGCAAACAGGTAGTCGAATTCTTCATTTAGGTATTATTCAATCGTAAAAAAAATTCAATAAGAATCTTTAACTCATGGAAACTTTTTGGGAACAAAATTATGATGCTATTCGCAACATTGGTCTCTCCAGTGGCATTCTAGTTGCTACGCTTTTAGTGGGCTTCTTAGTTGGTAATTTTTTAAAAGGGGTTATTAAGCGTTCTACCAAAGCATTAAATATTGACCCCACTAATTACCATTTCATTCGTCATCTTATCGTAGCGATTATTTACATTATCGGTATTGGAGCAGCTGTACAGCAAATAGAAGCGTTGAAGCAAATCACTAACTCGCTACTTGCAGGAGCAGGAATACTAGCAGTGGCAGTTGGTTTTGCTAGCCAGCACGCTTTGAGCAATATTATTAGTGGCTTATTTATTGTCCTCTTCAAACCTTTCCGTATCAACGATAGGGTGTCGCTGAAAGATGGTTTACAAACTGGAGTTATTGAGGATATTACGCTACGTCATGTTGTGATTCGAGACTTTCAGAACCGAAGAATTATTGTCCCTAATTCCATTATTAGCAATGAAATTATTCTGAATGCAGATTTCAACGAAGAAAAAGTATGTCGTTGGATAGAAATTCCCATCAGTTTTGAAAGTGATATTCAAAAAGCAAAAGTAATCATTGCTGAAGAAATTGAGAAGCACCCACTCCATTTAGATACGCGAAGTGAGGAAGACAAAGCAAACAACATGCCCGTTAATGTCAGAGTAGTACAGTTTGGCGAATATTTTATGCTTTTGCGTGGGTGGGCATGGGCAAAAGACCAAGCCGATGGTTTCGTGATGGCTTGTGATTTATTTGAAAGCATTAAAGCCCGTTTTGATGAAGCCGGCATTGTCATTCCATATCCTCATCGTATCATCGCACCAAAAAACTAATTTTTTTCAGGACTATCTACTAACTTTCAACAAGTTAGTAAATAGTCCTAAAAATGCTACACATGCAATGCTCTGTCTGCCGTAGCTGCTAAAGCCGCTTCTTTAAAGGCTTCTGCATAGGTTGGATGGGCATGGCTCATTCTGGCAGCATCTTCAGCAGAAGCACGGAACTCCATTAAAGCAACTGCTTCGGCAATCAAATCGGCTGTGCGTGGACCAACCATATGAACTCCCAATATTTCGTCTGTTTCTTTGTGGGAAAGCACTTTGACTAAACCTTCCGTGTCTGTGCTGGCACGCGATCTACCCAATGCTTTGAACGGAAACTTTCCTGCTTTGTAAGGCACGCCCTCTTGCTTCAACTCTTCCTCAGTTTTGCCCACAGCCGCCACCTCTGGCCATGTGTAAACCACATTTGGAATCAAATTATAATCCATATGAGGCCGCTCGCCTGCTACATACTCAGCCACAAAAATACCTTCTTCTTCTGCTTTATGTGCTAACATCGCTCCTCTAATCACATCGCCAATAGCATATATGTTGGGTACATTGGTTTGCAAATGTTCATTCACTAGCACCCTACCCCTATCGTCTATCGCTACACCTGCTTTGTCCAACCCTAAATTGTCTGTATAAGGGATACGACCAATAGCGACCAAGCAATAATCTGCTTCTAATTCAAAAGTGTCTTCTGCATCGCGTTTTTGTACCGTTACTTTCACTTTAGTCTTCATGGCTTCCACAGCCGTTACCATGTGGCGCAAGTGGAACTTCACTCCTAATTTTTTCATAGAGCGCATCAATTCCTTACCACAATCACTATCCATACCTGGTATAATACGGTCGAGATACTCCACTACCTCCACTTCTGTACCCAATCGCGCATACACTGACCCTAACTCCAACCCAATAACACCACCGCCAATAATAATCATACGTTTGGGTACTTTTGTAATTTCTAGAGCTTCTGTTGAGGTAATCACTCGGTTGCCATCGTAATTGAAGGTTGCAGGTGTATTTGCCTTTGACCCCGTAGCGATGATAACTTTATCTGTTTCAATAGTTTGTGTACTACCATCAGTTTTAGTAACCTGAATGGTATGCGCATTTATGAATGAGCCATGCCCATCATAAACATCCACCTTATTTTTCTTCATCAAAAACTCTACGCCTTTCACGCTTTGCTCTACTACTTCTTGCTTGCGCTTAATCATTTGAGGCATATTCACTTTTAATCCCTCTATATCAATACCATGTATTTCAAATTTTTCTTTGGCGTTATGATAGTGTTCTGATGAATCCAGCAAAGCTTTTGAAGGAATACACCCTACATTGAGGCAAGTACCACCCAATGATTTTTTTTCTATCAATGCTGTTTTCATGCCTAGTTGCGCAGCGCGAATAGCAGCTACATATCCGCCAGGTCCTGCTCCTATAATTGTGATGTCGTATTTCATATTTTTTGTTTTTCCGATAAAAAATTCATAGCTCAATACAAAAATAATCTAAAAAAAACAGAAGGAACGCCATAGAATGGTGTTTTATTCGTCAGCTTTCTAAACCAAGCATATCACATATGGTGAAGTACTTTTGGTCAATCATTTAGAATCAATAAATACTTAAACATCTAAAGACCTAAATAATATTAGCTAATTGCTCTTTTATTTTTTCCAACTCATCCTTCATATTAACCACCAAACGCTGAATCTCATAAGAATAGGCTTTTGCTCCTAAAGTATTGATTTCCCTACCGATTTCTTGGCTAATAAATCCTAGCTTCCGTCCTTTTATTTCGTCTTTTTTCTTCATTTCTTCCAAAAAATACTTGCAATGCTGCGAAAGACGCACCTTTTCCTCTGTCAAATCAATTTTTTCCAAATAAAACAATATTTCTTGCTCAAATCGGTTCTCATCTATATCATCTTTATTAAGATATTCATCTATTCGCTGTCTCAACTTAGTCCTTAAAGTAGTAATACGCTCCTCTTCAAAAGGTTTTACCTCTATCAACATTTGTTGAATATGCTCAATGCGTACTTGCAACTCTTTTGCCAATACACTGCCTTCTTCTTTCCTAAAATTATCATAGGCTTTGATAGCTTCGTGAAGAGTCTTTTCTACCACCACCCACTCTTCTTCTCGCAGCGTACCTTCTTCTGAAATAATCACATTAGGGATTCTTAGAATAGCGCCTAAAATATCACCTGTTGGCACAGTCAGTTCGCCGCTGAGTTTGGTTAATTCTCGGTAATATTTTTTTATCAAAGTATGATTCAAGCCATAAGCATCTTCTCCATTAGAAGATACTACATCAATGAGCACATCAATTTTTCCTCTCTTCAACCTATCCGTTACATCTCTGCGAAGGATATGCTCCTTCTCTTTATAATTTTGAGGCAATTTAAATCGCACATCTGTATATTTGCTATTAAGCGACCTTACCTCTATGGTGATAGATTTATCCTCAAAGTATTGAGTCGCTCTGCCATAGCCCGTCATGGAAAGAATCATAAATACTGATTTAATGCTTGAGTTAGAAAGTTAAAAACAAATTAAATAACTTGAAAAGCAAATATAAAAAAGCCAAAATAGAACAGCACATAAAATAAAAAAAATCATCCAAATGACCTGATTTGAATACAAACAAAAAAATTAGTTTTGTAGTCTTTAGATAAATCACTTTCTTTGACTTTAAACATTAAATAAAGGTAAAATGAATTTTCCTGCTGATTTAAAATATAGCAAAGAACATGAGTGGGTTAGAATAGAAAAAGACCTCATCGCTTATGTGGGCATCAGTGATTTCGCACAAAATGAATTGGATGAACTGGTTTATGTAGAAGTGGAAACGGTAGGTGAAACGCTAGCCAAAGACGAGGTGTTTGGAACAATAGAAGCAGTAAAAACTACTTCTGACCTTTTTATGCCAGTAAGCGGAAAAGTATTAGAATTTAATCCTCTTTTGGATGAAAACGATGGGGACGACCCAACTTTGGTTAACGCCGACCCTTACGGGAAAGGCTGGATTATCAAGATTGAAATGACTGACCCAGCGGAACTGGACGAACTAATGGATGCTACAGCATATTCAAGCATGGTCGAATAACTTTTTCAAGTTACACCCACCAAAAGGGCTGCTTTGTGCATCAATAGAATTGAATAAACAAACATGAAAAAAATATCCCCAGTCATCTGGGCTATTGTTTGGGCAATTTTTATTTTAATTGCTTCTACCATTGGTGTAGGGTTTAATTTGCCGAGTACTTGGGCAGACATTATAAGCTGGGATAAATTAGCACATGCTTTCGTTTATGCAGTGTTGTGTTTCTTGTTGATAGAAAGTTTCGCCAAAGGGCGAGATTTTAAGATAGTAGTTGTTTTAGCTGCTGCTTCCAGTATTTTTTATGGTGTAATGATAGAGTTTTTGCAATATACTTTTTTCCCGAATAGATATTTTGAAGTTTTTGATATATTTGCAAATATTGTAGGTAGTATGCTGGGAACAATGATAGCGGTTCGCCGAAGAAAAGGTTTACAGCAACAGGCATCATCTAAGATGTAAAGGACTTAAAAAGTATTAGATAAATTGTAAGTTATTAATTTTTAAATCATAAAATCTCAATAGTATGAGCGATCTTGCGATAACAGGAAATGTACTATTGTGGACAACTGTTGGTATAGCGTTGCTGGTAATAGCAACCATCTTCTTTTTGAAGAGAATACTTGATGGTCGGTCCGCTAGCGTTTCCGAGAAGTATCAGGCAGGCTCAAGCAGTTCAGTGCTAGTTGGGCGAAACAAGTACCCAGAGGTAGATGCCTTTAAACTAAGTGGTACTTTTTTCAATGCAGCATTAGCTATTTCTACTGCTTTGGTTGTCTTGGCATTTAGCTGGACGCAGTACGAGGAAAAGGTAATTATACCAGAAGGTGCACTTGACTTCACTGAAGAGTTAATTCAAGAGCCGCCTCGAACAGCAGAGCCACCACCACCGCCGCCGCCGCCACCACCACCAGTAATTGAGGAGGTGCCCGAGGAGGAAATTGACGAAGAAGATGAAATTGTTTTCCTCGATCAAACAGTAACCGAAGAAACGGTGGTACAAGCTCCACCAGAAGTGAAGAAAGCACCACCACCGCCACCACCGCCACCGCCACCAGCACCAAAAGAAGAAGAAATCTTCAAAGTGGTAGAGGATATGCCTCGTTTCCCTGGTTGTGAGGGTCAAGGGATGAGCAAAGAAGAACTAAAAAAATGCTCGGAAGGAAAAATGGTAGAGTTTTTGTACAAAAACCTAAAGTATCCAGCTATTGCCCGTGAGAATGGTGTAGAAGGTACTTGTGTAGTACAATTTACCGTAGAAAAAGACGGAACAGTAACCGACGTACAAGTAGTACGCGATATTGGTGCAGGTTGCGGACAGGAGTCTCAACGTGTAGTAGATATGATGAATGCACAAGGTATTAAATGGACACCGGGTAAGCAGCGAGGTAATGCAGTACGTGTACGATTCACACTGCCTGTAAAATTTAAGTTGCAATAACGATAGCTATTTTAATAAAAAAAACAGCATTGAAGTTCAATGCTGTTTTTTTTATTCCCCTTAGGGGGCAGCAGTAATTTACTGAATTTCCTAAGTGCCGATTAAACACTTTGTAAATCCAGTGTAAAAGGAAAATTTTCATTTCTCGGCAACTCAATAGGCATTATCAAGTTCACTTGAGCTACCATTGGTTTGATGTATCTTTTGCCCCCCTCTGTATTCGCTTGCTGAAGCATGGCGCTAGGTATTTGTGGAGAATGATTTTCGTCATAAAACCTTGTGAATCGCCTTCCTTCCGCTTCAAAGACATTGACCGGGAAGGTATCGTATCCTCTACCACCTGGGTGCATCACATGGTAAGTGCAACCACCAATTGAGCGATTGTTCCAAGTGTCGTAAAGGTCGAATACCAATGGGGTGTCCACGCCTTTAGTCGGATGGAGTGCAGAGGGCGGTGCCCATGCTTTGTAACGAATACCTGCTACAAATTGCAAAGGTATGTTCGTTGGATTGAGCGGTACTACCATTCTATTACAAAGCAATTTGTAACGATCGGCGTTAAAGTTGCGCAGGGTAACTTCTACGCGTTCCATGGAGGAATCTACAAATCTAGCGGTGCCGGTACTAGCAATTTCTTCTCCTAGCACATTCCAAGGCTCAATGGCAGCGCGCAAAATGATTTCCATTTCGTCTATCATTACTTTTCCTAAAACAGGAAATCTAAATTCAAAAAAAGGCGCTAACCACTCCATTTTAAATGCGATGCCTTCATTGTTAAGATATTGTATAACATCCTCCATATCCTTGCGTACATAGTGTGCCATCATGAAGCGGTCGTGTAATTGATTCCCCCATTTGATGAGTTTATTTCGGTAGGGTTTATTCCAGAATGCAGCCACCAAGCTACGTATGAGGAGAAGTTGCACCAAACACATTTCTTTTTGTGGAGGCATATCAAACCCTCTTAATTCTAAAATACCTAGCCTACCAGTGGCGGAATCTGGACTATAAAGTTTGTCAATACAAAATTCTGATCGGTGCGTATTGCCTGTAATATCTGTAAGAATATTTCGGAACAATCTATCTACTAACCAAAATGGCGGATCGGTATTTTTCTCCAATGCCTTGAAAGCAATTTCGAGATTGTAAATAGCCTCTGGTTTGCCCTCGTCCACTCTAGGTGCTTGGCTAGTCATGCCTACAAAGGTAGAACTAAATAAATAGGATAAACTAGGATGATTGACCCAAAAAGCAAGCATACTGCGCAGCAAATCGGGCTTTCGCAAAATCGGCGAATCCTCGGGGCGAGCACCACCCAGCGTGATGTGATTGCCACCACCAGTACCTGTGTGTTTGCCATCGAGCATAAATTTTTGAGTGCCTAATTTTACTTTTTTGGCTTCTTCAAATAGCACGTCATATTTCTCCACCACTTCACCCCATGAACTAGAAGGGTGAATATTTACTTCTATTACGCCAGGGTCGGGAGCGACTACCAGTTTTTCAATTCTTTTATCGTAGGGCGCTTGATAGCCTTCTATCAAAAGGGGTTGATTGAGCTGTTGGGCAACAAATTCAAGGGTAGCCACAATTTCCAAAAAAGGCTCTATACTTTCAAAAGGCGGTAAAAAAACAGTAAGATTGCCATTTTTTAGGTGTAGGCACATGGCTGTTCGGATAGTGCTAATGCTAGTATTAGGTGTCTCAACGACTTTAGCGTTTTGGTAGTGCTTTATTTTTTCATGATAAAAAGCCAGTTCAGGCAACTGCTCCACTGCTTCAAAGGGATTGGGCGATACCACAATATCTGCAACGCTTTTAGCATAAGTCGGCAATCTATTCAAAGGCAGACGATAGCCAATATCGGAATTGCCGGGTATCAAAAAAAGCTGTCCTCTTCGGAGTTCCCATTTGCAACTTTTCCAACGCGTTGCTTCGTAGTTCCATGCCAAAGGAATGACCACACCTACAGGATTGCCCAAATGTTGCTCCAACACCTGTGCCAGTGTGCGCCTCGCCATGTCATCCTCCAAATTGATGTCCTTGAGGTTGATATTATTAGGTAAATTATTCTCTTCCCAAAGGTAGTAATAAAGGTCTTCGTAGGCTTCATGTAGGGATGCTTGGCTCAATCCAAGGCTTTTCACCAAATGTTGTCCAAATTGAAAGAGTTGTTCGTAACTGGTATTCCCAAATTTATTAGGATTGGCGAGTAGTGCTTCGTTCGTCCAGATAGGCAAACCATCTTTTCGCCAATAAGTAGCATATTGCCATCTAGGAATCGGTTCGCCAGGATACCACTTTCCTTGACCGATGTGAATTAATCCATTTTTGGCAAATTTCTCTTTGAGCCTTAGTAGTAAATCATAGGCTTGCTGTCGTTTGTCCACGCCATCTGCACCTTCGTTCCATTGTTCGGATTCCATGTCCACCGCGGAGACAAACGTAGGTTCACCGCCCATAGTGAGGCGTACATCATTGGCAATGAGTATTTTATCTACTTCATGTCCTAAGTTAATAATTTCTACCACTTCCGAGGATTCGTAGGGCTGTGTAACTCTTGGCAATTCCTTAATGCGGGTTACTTCATTGATGTATTCCATTGTGGCCGTTGCAATCTCTGTAAATCCAGATACAGGCGCGGCACTGGCAGGGTCGGGCGTACAAGCCAACGGGATGTGCCCCTCACTGGTAAATAAGCCCGAAGTAGCATCTAGTCCTATCCAGCCTGCGCCAGGGACAAATACCTCTGCCCAAGCATGAAGATCCGTAAAATCCTGTTCGGGTCCGTTTGGTTGATCAGGCATTATTTCATCTGGTCGAAGCTGAACGAGGTAACCAGAAACGAATCGGGCAGCTAAGCCAAGACTTCGGAGCAGTTGCACTAGCACCCAAGCAGAGTCGCGGCACGAGCCTAAGGCGTTGGATAAGGTTTCTTCGCAGCTTTGTATGCCCGTTTCCAAACGAATGATATAGTTGATTTTACGAGCCACATGTTTATTGACGTTTACCAAAAAATCAACTGTTTTATCGTTCATATAGGCAGCAATCTCTTTCTTCAGGGCATTGAGTGCTACACCATTTTCTTTTAGTTCTAAATAGGGTGCCAATTCTTTGAGCAATTGCGTATCGTAGGTAAAAGGAAAGGTTTGCGCATAGTCCTCTAAATAAAAATCAAAAGGATTGAAGGCTACTAAATCAGCCACAATGTCCACATCTATCACCAACTCTTTAACCAAGTCATTGAAAATAACCCTAGCGTTGTAATTGCCGAATGGGTCTTGCTGCCAATTGATGTAATGGTCTTTAGGTTGGATGTTCAAACTGTAACTCACAATAGGAGTCTTGGTGTGAGGCGCTGGTTTAAGTCGAAAAACTTGAGGAAATACTTGGATATGTCTATCGTAGGTATATTTTGTATGATGTCTTAATGCTACTCGAATTGCCATAAAATTTTGATTTGTACTTAAATTAAATTAAAAATATTTTTTCAAAAAGCTAATTGACAAAATGTAATGTGTTTTACAGAAAATAACATTTTTTTTATTGGAAAAAAGGAACAACCGCAACATAAAATTCTACAAAATTTTGAAATATACTAATATATTTAGGCTCAAATTATTAATAAAGTTATCTAAATAACGGATAACATCAACATCATTTCAAAAAAACACAAGCCTATGGATGGATTACTCTCAAAATATGATTTAAAATCTAACTGCTACGATGAAGTATTTGTTGACACAAATACTTACAGAGCAGAATACCATCTTATTAGAGATTTGGTGTCAAAAATGGACATTCCCACGTTTAAAAGTTTGAACGAAGAAGCCAAATTGAGCTTTCTCAATCAAGGTATTACTTATGCACTCTACACTTCTAACGAAACGAAAGAAACCATCTTTCCTTTTGACTTAATGCCTAGAATTATTTCGAGTGCTGATTGGCAGAAGTTGGAACAGGGCATGATACAGCGCAATACAGCACTCAATTTGTTCATCCACGATGTTTATAACGATGCTAAAGTACTGAAAGATAAAGTCGTTCCTAGAGAATTAATTTTATCTTCCAAACATTATGTAAAATCAATAGAAGGCTTTTCGCCTAAAGGTAACATTTATTGCCACATCTGTGGAACAGATTTGATACGGCACTCGGACGGTAATTTCTACATCTTGGAAGATAATTTGCGCAGCCCTTCAGGCGTAAGTTATGTGCTATCCAACAGAATTACCCTTTCTCGAACACTACCCCAGATGTTTCAAGGAAAAATGATACATCCTGTAACCCAGTATCCTAAGGAGCTATTGCGTACGCTACAATCTGTTTCGCCACAAGAAGAGCAAGAAATTACGTGTGTGTTGCTTACGCCTGGTCAATACAATTCAGCTTATTATGAGCATTCTATACTTGCCAAATTTATGGGTATTGAACTGGTGGAAGGCAGTGATTTATTTGTTAAAAACGATATTGTTTATATGAATTCTATCGGTAGAAAGCGAAAAGTGGATGTTATCTACCGCCGAATTGACGATAGTTTCCTCGACCCCAATGTATTCAAAAAGGATTCTATGCTAGGGGTGAAAGGGGTGATGGCTGCCTATTTAAAAGGAAACGTTACGATTGTGAACGCTCCTGGCACAGGTATTTCTGACGACAAGGCTATTTGTGCCTATGTACCCGACATGATTCAATATTATTTGGATGAAGCCCCTATCATTGACAACGTTCCAACTTATATTTGTAAAAAGCCGCAAGACTTAAAATATACATTAGACCATATCGAGTCTTTAGTGATTAAACCAGTGGATATGTCTGGAGGATATGGCGTTACCATTATGGATACTTTGAGTAAAGAGGAAGTGGAAAACGTAAAACAGCAAATCAAGGCTAGTCCAAGGGATTATATTGCGCAGCCTAAAATGATGCTCAGCACACACGTTACTTACATCGAAGAAACAGAACGATTTGAACCAAGGCATGTTGATCTTCGCACTTTTACTTTGATGGGTAAAGACCAATCGTATGTATTGCCAGGCGGATTAAGCCGCGTTGCCCTCAAACGTAATAGCCTGATTGTCAATTCATCGCAAGGAGGAGGCTCTAAGGATACTTGGGTGATGATGAACCCTGCTGGTGCATCGCAAAGTCAAAGCCAATCACAATCTTAATATTAAAACACCGAAATATATGTTAGTCAGAATTGCGGAGAGCCTTTACTGGACGGGAAGATACATTAAACGAGCAATGTATCTAGCTAAATTTTTGAGGGTACAATACTTTTCTACACTTGATGCTTCAATGGCACTTAATATTGAATTTACATTAAGATCCATCCTTAATATGTCAGGGGTAACACAGGATGCGGAGAAAGTGCTGAACGAACAAGATGTATTAGTGAAGGTCGGTTTTGATTTAGATAATCCTAGTAGCATCCTCTCCACGATTGTGGCAGCCAGAGAAAATACACGCGCTTTGAGGCACGTTCTTTCCTCCGAAGTTTGGGAATCTACGAATGTGATGTATCATTTTGCTAAAAATTATTCGGTGGACTATTACAAGCAGCGAGGATTGTATGAATTTACTACCAAAGTGGAAGAAAATGTAAAAATCATTCGCTCCAATATTCACTCGACCATGCTGCGCACAGATGAATATTACTTTCTCATGTTAGGGTCTTGGCTGGAAGAAACTATACAAATATTGCGAATTTTACGCTCCAAAATGTATGATATGGAGGTATTAAGTCAAGGAGGGGAAAATATCCCACTCATGCAGTATCAATGGACAATTACGTTGAAGTCGTTAGAATCTTTCGATATGCACAACAAATTTTATCATCATATAACCTCCACGCAATCTGTGGTAGAATTTTTGATTGCTAATCCTAAATTTCCTCGTTCCTTGTACTACAACATTAGTCATTTAATCAGGGATTTGAAGAAAATTAGTGTGCAGCCTAAAGGTTTTCATGCCTTTATCTTTGATTTGGAGAAAATACAAGGCGACGTTAAATTTTTTACTTACACGAATAATGACGATTTGCACGACTTTTTAGAGGAATTGATGAAAAGAGTTTCGAGCATTCACGATGTTTGCGCACGTTTGTACTTTAACAAAGAATAAATGATTAACATTGTTTGACCATGCTTGTTATTGAAAGTGATAGATTATCAGAGAACTAATTAAAATGCACTATTATGACGTATTGTCTTGGTATCAAAGTAAGAGAAGGTTTAGTTGCAATTGCAGATACCAGAATAACATCGGGTTCTGAAACCACTACGGCTAAGAAAATTTCTATTCATAAGAATGGCAAGAACAACTTATTCTTAATGACTTCTGGGCTAAGGTCTATCCGTGATAAAGCAGTCACTTATTTTGAGGAACTACTCGAAAATGATGATATTCCTTACGACAAAATGTATAAAGTAGTCAATGCTTTTGGTAGCCAACTGCGGCGTGTATCGCAGGAGGACAAATTGTCCTTACAAGAATCGGGCTTATTTTTCAACCTTTTTACTATTGTAGGGGGCAAGTTGGAAAAAGATAAAGACCATAAGCTCTTTCTGCTCTACCCTGAAGGCAATTGGATAGAAATTGGCGAAGCAACACCTTTTTGTATCATCGGCAATTCGGGCTACGGCAAGCCTATTCTGGCAAGAGCGTTGACGGTGGAATCCTCCATAAAATTTGCACTCAAAACAGGTTTTCTATCTTTCGATTCCACACGAGTTTCCGCCAACGACGTAGGCTACCCCATAGACGTTGCCATTTTCAAAGCAGCCGAGCGTACCCTCATTGAAAAGCGATTCAGAGAAGAAGACCTAAAAGAAATTGGTGCGATGTGGGGCAAAAAACTAAAAGAAGGCATCTTAGACATTCCAGAAAATTGGATTGATAACATGATTTCTACTCCCGATACTACGTTCATAAATTCACAGCAGTAAAGGTAAGGATAAATGAATTGGTAGAACAATACTGAAAATCAAAGCGACTATTGTGCTTATTGTAGTTAAAGTAATGTAAAATGTCTGCCAATACAATAAGACAAAAAATGTTGTTAGCATGAAGCCCTATCAAATATTCGCCATAATTTCAATGGTTTTCGCTGGGCTTACCGCTATAACTGCGAAGGCAAGTTAAAAAAAGATTGATGGCGATATTGGGTTTGCTATTCGGACAAGTTTTTATTTTTGTGATTATCTGGTTGAATATTTTTGTATTCAATCAGGTTAAAAACTTTTCAAGCCTCACCAGTAAAGGCATTTTTATTCGTAATATTTTTTTCAAACGAGCAGTTTACTTGGAAAATGGCGCTAGGCGTAACCTTACAAAAAATCGGAGCAAAAGACTTAGCTCGTAGCAAAAAAAAAATCCAGCACCACTACAATTAATCGCTTCATTTAAAAAAATCGTTCGTAATCATTATCCGTAGCTTTGGGAGCTTGCTTTGGCTTTTCAACCTTAATCTCTTCAAAATCAACATATTCACCTAATTGTTTTTGCTCCATTTGCTTTTCGTTTTCCTTAATCGCATTGCGCAATGTTCGCTGCAATAAAGCTCTACCAAAAAGTAAACTTACTGTAACAGGATAGGCAATCAAACTTAACACCGTTAAAATGATGCCCAACACTGCATTTCGCTTTATCAAATTCACAATCCAATTCACATAACCCACCAATACTTTATAATCTATAATAGCAGTGGCAATCAATAATGGAATCGCAATAAAAGTCAATAGCCGATAGGTTATTCTAGCAAGGCTTAATAAGGCAAACATCATGATTATTAGTACAATAGCACCAATGATAACACTACCGACATTTATTTTACCGTTACCCCAGTAATTATTTTTCTGACTCATTATCTTCTTTTTTATGAAATGAAAACTAATGGCATCCGTTGAAAGTTCTAAATTCAATTGTAATCAGTCGGCATTTTCGGCGAAAAGCGATTTATTTACGATGTAACGCCTACTGTTGCCCGACGACGAAAACGATGGTGAAGCGACAGCCCAATACAGGTAATTAAGCTCAATAACATTCCTAACATCTCTCTAACTAACTCAATATAAGGCGATTCCGCTTTCATAGAAGTTACAATAGAAGGCATCCCATCATTTATCCATTGAAGGAAATCAGGTGCTAGAGCAGTTAATACTGCCGAAGCAAAGCCAATCCCAAACCATGTAGCAGTAGTAGAAAATCGCTTAAATGCAGCCATAGCCAGCAGAACACTGATAAAAGCATACCAAGATACCCAACGCCAAGGGTCAGGATCATTGAATTGAACAATAGCGAATAGCAAAAAAAGTAGGGATAAAACGATATAAAAGACTTTCATAATTATTTAATTAATGAAAAATATTTTTAAGCTAGTCTAAAAATAGTAGCTTTGTAAAATAAATATGTTGTATTATGGATTCCACCTCGGTAACGGAAGAAAACTATCTAAAGGCAATATACAAAATTTGCGAAAAAGAAGAAAAAGGAGCAAGCAATAAAGCGATTTCCACAAAAATGGATACGAGTGCAGCATCTGTCACAGATATGCTCAAACGCTTGGCTAAAAAAGAGTTAATTCATTATGAAAAACATAGTGGGGTTACTTTGACACGAGAAGGTAAAGCCATTGCTACACATTTAGTACGAAAGCATAGACTTTGGGAGGTTTTTTTGGCTGATAAACTCAATTTTTCTTGGGATGAAATACACCCTATGGCAGAAGAACTAGAACACATCAATTCTGATGAGTTAATTAATAGATTAGAAAAATTTTTAGGCTACCCTAAATTCGACCCCCATGGCGACCCCATTCCTGATGAAGAAGGAAAAATTACTACGCGCCAACAAATGTTACTTTCCAAACTAGAAGTAGGAGAGAAAGGGACAATAGTTGGTGTGCAGGAACATTCCGCTACTTTTTTGCAGTATTTAGACCGTTTAGGGTTAACCCTAGATTCTCAAGTTACACTGTTAGAAAAATTTGAGTACGACCAATCGGTAAAAATAAAGTTAAATAGTATGCTCGAGCTTTTACTTTCGGACAAAGTAAGTAATAATATTTTTATAAAAATTAATGGATAATTTATAAAAATAATGATAAATCAATTTACTTTTTTAAAATTTATCTTACTTATTTTTATTGGTATTATATTTTTTTCTCCTCTGGAGGCGCAAAAAAAATATAAAGTACTAGCTACTGCTTCTATTTTTTCAGATATGGCAAAAAATATAGCTACGGATGAAATAGAAGTAGAAAGTATCGTCCCTATTGGTAGCGACCCCCACTTGTATGAGCCAACACCAAATGATGTGAAGGCAGTGAGTGCAGCAGATTTAATTTTGGTGAATGGGTTGGGATTCGAGGGCTGGCTTAAAAAATTGATTGATAATTCAGGTACTTCTGCTAAAATTGTGGTCATCACCAATGGCATTGAGGCTATCCAAAATTTAAGTTATAAAAACACAGCCGACCCTCATGCGTGGATGAATGTCCAAAATGGACTAATTTATATTAAAAATATTAAAAATGCGCTTATTGAATTAGACCCTACTGGAAAATTAGAATATGAATTTAATTATGGTATTTATAAACAACAACTAGAAACACTGGATGATTACGTCGTTCAAAAAATTAGTGAAATACCTGAACATAAAAGGGTTTTAATTACTTCACACGATGCTTTTCAATACTATGGAAGGCGTTATCGTATAACTTTAGAGCCAGTACTCGGTGTTTCTACAGAAGCTGAAGTACAAACCGCTGATATTAGAAGAATCATCTCTGTTATAAGAAAAAATGAAATACCCACTGTTTTTATAGAAACCACGGTGAATCCTAAACTATTGCAACAAATCGCAATGGACAATAACGTTTCCATTGGTGGAAGTTTATTTTCAGATTCTATTGGCGACCTGAATAGCCCTGCACCTAGTTATTATGATATGATTAAGTACAATACAGACACGATTGTAGAAGGATTGAAAAAAGATATCATTATTAAAGAAAAACAAGATGCGTTTAAAAGTAGTATGCTAATGTTCAGTATTATAATCTTATTACTTACTGCTATTTTAATTTTTGTCATAAAAACTATTCAGCAATAAAGCACTTTCTTTTTTAAAATGGTTAAAAAAAACAATCAATACTTCTAAAATGTTATTATTTTAATAAAACGATTTAAAATGAATATTAAAATCATTACTGCCATTTTATGGGCAAGCATTTTCATTTTTAGTTCCTGTTCTCACCGCTTGGTGGGTACTTGGATGGTAGAAAAATACGAAACAATAATACCTGGGCAGAAAGATGGTGGCATGGTATTGAGTAATATTGGTACTATGACATTTAAACGCAATGGCACAGGAACTAAAAATATTAATTACAGTGTTTTTGATATGAATAGAAGAGATATGCTACCTTTTTCTTGGGTAGTAGATAAAGCATTTATTTATATTGATAGTAGAAATTCCGATTTTTCAAAAACATGGATACAAATTACCAATAGGAGTGGATTTCAAAAATGGAAGTCCACCAATGGGCATGAAGTTCAAATATTAGAATTAAGAAAGGAAAGTAACAAAACCAGAATAGATCAACTATAAGTCAATGAGTTCAGTAGCCATAAATATCAAAGAGCTTTCTGTTTCTTACGAGCAAGAGCGTGTATTGAGCAACATATTCTTAACGTTAGAATCGGGTTATACCTATGGAGTAATTGGTCCTAATGGTGCTGGAAAATCAACTTTATTTAAAGCTATTCTAGGACTAATACCCCATGACATTGGCAGCATACGCATTATGGGTAAACCCATTGAGAAAAAGAGGAAAGAAGTAGTGTATGTGCCTCAAAAGAATGATATTGATTTATCTTTTCCCGCAACTGTTTTGGATGTGGTATTGATGGGAAGATATCCTCATAAAAAAGTATTACAGCGCCTAAACTCATCAGATAAAGCCTTAGCATTGAAGGCTTTGGAAGAAATGGATATAGTAGATTTGAAGGATCGGCAAATTGGTGAACTTTCGGGAGGGCAGCAGCAAAGAACCTTTATAGCACGCGCATTATGTCAAACGCCTGAACTATTTTTATTGGATGAGCCTTTTGTGGGTGTAGATATTACTACAGAAAAAAAAATCGTTGAGATTTTAAAAGCAATGGCAGCGAATGGAAAAACTATTTTAGTTGTTCATCATGATCTTTCTACCGTAGAAGACTATTTTGATAAAGTTATTATGATTAATCAAAGAGTAGTGGCGGTTGGTGATACACTCACTACATTTACCGATGAAAACATTGTCAAAACCTTTCAAAGTCAAGCTCCTTTGCTACACAAAATAAGTCGTCTGGGCATTTAAAATACCTTTGGTTGCTAAAATTTCAGTCAACCAACGATAGCATACAATAGTCTATTTTAAAATATAAAATAAAAAACACTAATAACTCGCTTTTTAATTAATCTACATTATCGTGTAAAAAGGAATTATTCGCTCTAATCATTGGCTCTTCATCTTCCGATATAGTCCATCGAGAATGCGTTTGGTCTTCTGAATGTGGCATATCATCTAGGCTAATTCCTCGACGTAAATAAGCCGGCTCACTTTCTATTTCATTAATAACTTGCGGATTATTTAATTTCAATGCAATACTATTATTTTGTTGCGCTCTGCGTTTTTTCCTTTCTTCCTCTTCCATCTGTTTTCTTCTCAGTTGTTCTTCTGTTACCTCTTTACTTACGAAAGGCTCTTGACGGGTGTGTTGCGTACGTTGGAATTTTTCAATATTAGCTCTAATATTATCAAACTCGAAGGTCGTAGCTTTATCTTGCTTAGGCTCATCATCTTGTAAATTAGAGATGTGTGATATGGTACTGCGTTTAGGTTTTTCATCATCATCCAACCCTATTATAATGCGCTCATTATTTTTTTCTTTTGACTGATGCGTTTTTTTATTTTTATCAAAACCAGTGGCAATCACTGTTACGCATAATTTATCCCCTAAAGTTTCATCATAGCAATTCCCCCAAATTAAATCTGTACCATGGCCTGCCTCTGCTTGCACAAACTCTGTAATTTCAAAAATCTCGTCCATCGTTACTTCCGTAGCGCCCGAAGTGATATTCAATAAAATATGTTTAGCCCCTCTAATGTCATTATCTTCTAATAATGGTGAGCTAAGTGCATCATCCACAGCTTGTTTTGCCCTATCTGCGCCAGAGGCTACTGCCGTCCCCATAATAGCTACACCGCTCTCACGCATTACTGTGTTTACGTCCTCGAAGTCCACATTGACATATCCTGGAACGGTGATAATCTCTGCAATTCCTTTAGCCGCAGTAGTTAAGATATTATCTGCTTGTGCAAAGGCTTGTGAAAGCGATAAATTGCCATAAACTTGTCGAAGACGATCATTGGAAACAACGATAAGCGTATCAACATATTTTTTAAATTCTGACAAGCCATCATCCGCTTGAGATTCCCTTCTGCGTCCCTCAAAAGTGAAGGGTGTAGTAACAATACCGACGGTCAAAATATCCATTTCTTGTGCTGTACGCGCAATAATAGGTGCTGCCCCCGTACCTGTACCACCACCCATACCAGCGGTAATGAATAACATTTTGCAGTTGTTGGACAGGTATTGACGAATTTCCTCAATGCTTTCTTCACAAGCAAGTTTGCCGACATTAGGCTTTGAACCCGCCCCTCTACCTTCAGTCAAGCCAGGTCCTAACTGTATTTTTACAGGTACTGGACTTAAATTCATTGCTTGGCTATCGGTGTTGCAAATAGCAAAATCTACGCCCACAATGCCTTGATTATACATGTGGGTAACCGCGTTGCTTCCACCACCACCTACCCCAATTACTTTTATGATAGGGGCTTCATTGCTATTATCTATTAAATTGAATATCATAAATTTCTTTTTTGTGAAGTTAAACCAATTGTTCGTCCAGTTTTCTTCTAATGAATAAATCTAAAATTTAGTATCAGGTTCTGCTTCAAACCATTCTTTTGTTTTTTTGAATAGCTGATCATACCATCTACCGTTTTCATTTCCTTCTTGATATATTTTTTCCAGAGGTTTCTCCTCTATTTTTTCTTGTTCCACCACTGGTACTTTCCCAGCAGTTAATTTAATGCCTTTAAGCAGTAAGCCGATACCTGTGGCATAAATTGGGCTGCATACTTGTGTGCTATATCCATGTGCTAACTGCTCGATGGGTACGCCGATGCGCGCTGCCATTCCCGTATGATAGGCTGTTAATTTGTCAATGTGATTGAGCAGCGCACCACCGCCAGTAAGTACAATGCCACCGATAAGTTTTCGTTCATATCCAGAACGCTTAATCTCCCAGTAAACATAATCTAATATTTCTTCTACTCTAGCTTGTATAATGCGGGCTAGATTTTTTTCGGAAATTTCTTTTGGGTCGCGACCACGCAAGCCTGGTATCGTGATGATTCTATTGTCAAATACTTCATCAGCAAGTGCAGCGCCAAATTTCACTTTTAGCTTTTCTGCCTGCTGATCCATTACTCGGCAACCTTCTTTGATGTCTTTTGTAATCACGTTTCCACCAAAAGGGATGACGGCAGTATGTCGAATAATGCCATCCTGAAAAATGGTAATATCTGTAGTGCCACCACCGATATCTACTAAAGCCACACCTGCTTCTTTTTCTTCATCATTTAGCACGGCAGCAGCAGAAGCGATAGGTTCTAATGTCATACTAGCAGCCTTTAAGCCAGCCCTTTCAATACATCGGTAAATATTATTAGAAGCACTTATTTGTCCAGTAATAATATGAAAATTAGCTTCCAAACGCACACCAGACATACCGATTGGGTCAGTGATGCCTTGTTCGTTATCCACTGTAAATTCCTGCGGAATGACATGCAGGATTTTATCTCCAGGAGGCAACACTAATTTGTGCATATCATCAATCAAACGATCAATATCTTTTTGATTGATTTCGTTATGGTTGCTCTCTCTGGTTAGAATACCTCTGTGTTGTAAACTTTTGATATGTTGACCAGCAATGCCAACGTGGACTTCTGTAAAAGTCTGTCCAGCATTTTCTTGTGCTATATTTACTGCATCAGAAATAGCACGAACGGTTTTTTCAATATTCGATACGACCCCCCTGATTACGCCAAAAGAATCTACCTTGCCCACCCCAAGTATTTCCAACTTGTTGAACTCATTTTTGCGTCCAGCGATAGCACATACTTTTGTTGTGCCGATGTCTAATGCTACTACAACAGGGTTTTGCGTCATCTCTTTCATAATTAAAGGTTTTTATGTATTATTGGTTTTTACTGAATAATATTTAAATGAAACAATGTTTTAGTTTGTAAAATTCAATTTATCGCCTACAAACTATTTGATTACTAAATCGAATGTCAATTAATCTATATTTATCCCAACCTTCGTAGGGTAATGCTTGGTCATAAAAAATTTTAAGCCGTTCTAACTTTTCTTCTACTTGATCATACTTTCCAAATAAAATTTGCTGACTACCCATTTTAGGGATTAATATAATGTCTCCATTTTGGCTAACATGTACTTGCTCCATCATCGCTTTATAAAATGGATCATTATTTAGCAAAGTCATTAATTCAAAAATAGCTTTCAACCCATACTGCTTTCGCACTAAAAAATCGGGCGTATGTGCTGGAATAAATCCAGTAGCCACTGGCACTCTAGCTGTATAATGGATAGACAATGGCATGTAGTTCCCCTCGACATCTAAATAATAGTTTCTACCATCACTATCCATAATGCGCATCATTGGCTTTCGTTGTATAATTTCAACATGGATAACATTTCTATTATCCATGAATACATCTACCTCTTTCACAAATGGATTTCTTTCTAAAATGCGCTCCATACGACCAATATCAATACGCTCTAAGCTATTTCCTAATATTTGTTCTTCAAAGCTACTAGAAAGTAAATCTATAATATCTTTCTTTGTAATAAAAGTGCTGTCTGTCTCTATTGTTTTTTTTATTTTTACACTAATATCTTCGCAAGAGCTACCTTTCTTTCGCTGTACCGCAGAGGTAACAGAAA
>DAITMC010000012.1:15642-30373 GCA_036835365.1 Saprospiraceae bacterium | reverse complement strand
CTAAAACGGAATATCATCCGTATCATTCATTTTAGAAGGCAACTTAATGACATTACTTTCATAGGTGGCACTCCCTAAATCATCCAAAGAAAAATCATCTAAATCAGAGAATTTCGCAAATTGCTCTGTAAATTTCAGACGTACTGTTTTAGTCGCCCCATGGCGGTTTTTAGCAAAAATAATTTCTGCTACTCCTTTCAGAGAATCGCCATTTTCATCTTCTGTAATTTGATAATACTCAGGGCGATAGATAAAAGAAACCATATCTGCATCCTGCTCAATTGAATTATGAACAATGATATCGTTCGCTAAAAAATTGTGGACGCCCTCTACTGTGGCGTCATACACTTTTTGTACCCCCAAGGATTTAATAGATACGATTTCATCCCAGTACACATCAGCGTTAGCTAATGTTTCAATAGATTGGTCTTGTAAAACGGATGCAACTTTAGTAAGTCGCTTCCGAGATATAGCTGTTTTGTAGGTTGCTGAGGATTTTGCTATTTCGAGCATCTCAGCAAACTGAGCTTGAGAAACGCCTTTATTTTTTAACGTCGGCTTTACCATTAAATCCCAACATTCTTGAGGAATGGTATCATAATTAGGATTGGCTTGAACATTTTTAAAGGCTTCCTTCATATCTTGGATGACATTACCACGCTTTCGATGACAACCAACTTTATTTAAGAAAATTAATTGTTGCTCTTTACCTTGAATAACAACGTGATGATTATCTCTATGTTTGCCTTGCCTAACTGTTCTAATTGTGCTATTAATCGCCAGTCTTAATAAAAGATGCTGAACTTGCTGTGCTAATTTCAGGCTTGAACTTGCATAGTAAATGGCGGGAGTAGTTTTTCTGTTAGATAATATTTTCCAACTGATGTTTCCGTCGGTAGCCCAAAGGTGTTTCAGAAAAATAGCTATATGTTGTTCATCGGATAAGAAAACGCCTTCAGGAACCTCTTCCTTACAAGAACGTTCTCTGGATAGACCTAATTTTTCATACCATATCGTTATAGGATGTTGCTTCCCATGCGTAAGGTGGTAGGGGCTTTTTAAATAAGTATGCCACCAGTTTTTCCGCTCGACAATATTTGCTGAAATATTAAATAGTGCTTCTGCTTTCTGATTGACGATTTTGATGTTTTCCATATCAGCACTTGTGTAATGATAGGATTGCTCTGGCAATATACAACCATCTCCTATTAAGTGCGCTAGCAGTACCAACTCATCTTCTTTTAAATAATTTTCAGGTGCTTCAGTAGTAATTTTTCGAGCAATCGCAATTCGATTTTTTACTTGCAGATGCCCTAGTGGAGTCCAGCCTGACAACGTTCTAAAAGGATGATTAGCACTTGCTTTTATGGTTCTACCTGAGCGAGTAGTTAGTTCAAATACCTCTTTCTCCCCAGAAAAAAAGGCTTTAGATAGCGTATGCTTTGAAATGGTGTAATCTTCGTTCATAGCAAGAACGGGAATAGGCGTTTGCTCCTTGCGATTTGCCAATTGCTCGATCGCCATCCGTGCGCCAGTTTCTGCATGAATCAATAAAGCATCGCCAGTAAGACAACCCGATTCTCTCAAATCGGACAACTGTGGGCGTTTTGTGCCGCCGCGTACTTCTACGGCACGGCTCAACTGGGAAAGTGCAATCACGGGAACATTCAGTTCCTTTGCCAAAGCCTTTAACGACCGAGAAATACCACTTACTTCCTGTTCGCGGTTGCCACCTCGATTACCGTCGCTATTGCCAGTCATCAACTGTAAATAGTCAATAATCACCATTTCGATATTATGCAATTTTTTCAATCGGCGGCATTTAGCACGCAATTCAAAAATGCTAATACTCGGCGTATCATCAATAAAAATAGGCACTTCACTCATCTGTTCAATCGCCACACTGAGTTGCTTCCATTCGTAGTCTTCCAGTTGACCGCTGCGTAGTTTATGCGCTGAAATTTCTGTTTCCAGCGAAATTAAACGCTGCACCAATTGAAGATTGGACATTTCAAGCGAAAAAATGGCAATGGGTTTTTCATACATGGCAGCGGCATTGCGTGCTAGAGAAAGAATAAATGAAGTGTTGTGGGTAACCGTCATATCTTCCAATAGGAAAAGTTGATCGCCATCTATCTCAAAACCATAGTAATCATCTATGATGTCCTTTTCTACAGTAATATCTGTGACTTGCCAATCTAATGGACTTTGCCACTTGTTATCTTGTTTTTGTTTGATTCTTACAGGAATTTTATCAATGTCCCCATAAATTCTAATCCGATAGACGGTAGTTTCAAAACCAATGCTTTTAATACTCGCCTTTTGGGGTGTCAACGAAGTTCTGAAACCCAATGTATCACAAAGGAATTTTATTTGCGCTGCTAAATATTGATTTTTTTGTGTAATCTCACATCCATTGGATTGCAATAAGTAATGCCCATCGCTATCTAGTAATCCAGCAAGTAAAGCTAATCGGTTGTTGGTTGTATTGAACAAATAATTTTCTGGAATATGTTTATTGTTCAATACATTTAGTTTTACTAATTCTCGTCGAATAGAAAAAGAAGTATTCTCTCTACCTTCACTAATACTATAAACTGGACGTTTGGCAGCATTTTCGTGATATTTTTTTAGCGATAAACTCAATTCATCAGCATATTGTGCTAAATAAGTCCCTACTTCTTCATCCTGATTAGCTATCTGATTTTTTGAACTTGTCCCTTCACCTAGCCATAGTCCTAGAAAATAAGGTGGAAGAGCGCAAGAACGTTCTTGGAACTGAACCGCTACTTTGTAACCTTTATAATTGGACTTAAACTTTGGGCTGGCATTAAGATAGTCCGAAATATTGATATTTAGAACCTCTCCTTGAGTATGCTTGTCTTCACTACGACTGCACTTCAAGGAAAGAATATGACTTTCATTTACCCTGTAATCAATCCCTTTATTCTGCCTTACCCAATACATCTGCTCTCTACCTCTTGCCAATGAAAGCACTTTTCTAGGCGTGGAGTCAACGCCCATCAGTAAATCACCTACTTGAATGTCTTCTACCTCCTTCAGTTGACCACTATACATTAAAACTTTAGTGCCTTTCCCAAGACATTTCCCCATACCAGGTCGAGCAGCAATGATAATGAGGTCGGAGCGCTGAAAGCCAGATGTAAGGCTATCCACTTCTTTAAAACCTGTGGGAATACCTGTTAAGCCCGCTTCTTGTTCTTTAAGGTCCTCCAATGATTTTATAAATTTACTGGCTAACGACCCCATACTTTCGTAGCTGCTGTTCAAGTTATTTTGAGTAATTTCAAATAGCCCTTGTTCAGCACTATCTAGCAATTCAAAGACATCCGTTGTGTCTTCGTAAGCATTTTTGATGACCTTGGTAGAAATGCGAATCAATTCTCGCTGAATATACTTTTGTGCTACAATGCGTGCATGATACTCAATATTAGCTGCCGAAGCCACTCTTCGGGTTAATTCCACAATGTAATGCGGTCCACCTACGGTATCCAATTCACCTTGTTTGCGCAAGGCTTCCGTAACGGTGAGCAAATCAATAGGATAGGATATTTCAAACAAGCTTCGCATGGCTTGATATATCTTTTGATGAGCATCTTTGTAGAAACTATCCGGACGCAGAATATCAAGCACTACAGCAAAAGCATCCTTATCTAGCATGATGGCACCCAAAATGGCCTCTTCGAAATCTATAGCCTGTGGAGGTAATTTTCCATACATGGGAGGGGTACTATCCTCGGTGGCTCTTTTCACAGAGCGAAGATTTCTCGAACTCTTTGCATCATTTTTATTATATTCTGACATCTATGCGGCTCATTGTTTTACTTAATTGGAAAAGATAAGGTGAATTTAATTAAGAAACAAATAGTTGTTCTTTTACTAGCCTTCACTATGTTGCAAATCAAATATATGGGATATTAACGTAGCATAGCAATTAAGTTTTCCCACAGCCCTTACCAAAAAGAGAGCAATGAGTGTGGAAAACCATAGTTGTTTTTGTGGAAAACTTAGCTAATAAATTATAAAGCAAATATCAAAAGAGATAAAAAACAGACAAATAGTGAATTATAGTGGAAAAATGAAGGATTAAAAACACATAATTTTATCCAAAAAATGTGGAAAACTTTTAATCTAGTTCAAGCACTTCATCCTTTAATAGCGCTTTGTAGCGTCCTTTACCAAACTTTGTACCATTGAATTGAACCGTCTTTTTTAATACTTCTTGCTTATCTTCAGGTAACTGAATGAAATCACTACACTTTTTTGAGCAACATTTATGATAGGTTGCCGCACACTCCTCACATTGTATAAACAGGATATGACAAGCATCGTTGGCACAGTTTATATGGACATCACAAGGTTTTCCACATTGATGGCACTTAGCCACCACCGCCTCGCTAATTTCTTCTCCCATGCGTTCATCAAAAACAAAGTTTTTCCCTACAAATTTATTTTCCAAACCTAACGCATGGCACTGTTTGGCATAATTAATGATGCCTCCTTCTACCATGAACACGTTGCGGAAGCCTTTGTGCAGGTAGTAGGCACTCGCTTTTTCACAGCGAATGCCGCCCGTACAATACATGATAATATTTTTTTCTTTCTTATCTGCCAATATTTTCTCTACCACAGGGAGTGCTTCTCGGAAAGTTTCTACATCTGGGCGGATAGCACCTTTGAAGTAGCCCACTTCACTTTCGTAATGATTGCGCATATCCACAACAATCGTATTGGGGTCGTTCGTTAATTCGTTGTATGCTTTGGCATCCAGTCCTTTACCTCGCTTAGTAGCATCGAAAGTGCTATCGTTCAAACCATCAGCTACAATCTTTTCTTTGACCTTGATTTTCAGTTTGTAAAATGACTTCCCATCATCTTGCACTGCAATATTCAGGCGAATATTTTGCAAGAAATCAATACTATTCAAATAGGCTTTAAATGCTTCGAATTGCTCGTTAGGCACTGAAATTTGAGCATTAACGCCTTCTTTGGCAACATAAATTCGACCAAAGACACCATATTGAGCTAGCCCTAAATAGAATTGGTCTCGAAACTCAGCAGGATGCTCAATGTGAGCGTATTGATAAAAGGAGAGCGTAATGCGCACTTCGGAACTATTGACCAAACGCTCTTTTAGCTCGTCATTATTGACGACATTGTGTAATCTTTTCATAACTAACTGGACAAGTGCAAATTGTCTGTCAATGATGGTAAAATAAACGTAAAGATATGCTTTATTTTTCTGCACAGCAAGAAAATAAGTCCTGTTAGTTTGACTTCCCTAGTATTTCATATCCAAATGTTGTAAATTCAAGCTTTCTATGATGTCAATTAATTGATGGGCTAGTTTGGGTATTTTATAGTATTGAGTACGTTCAATCGCTTTTGCCCAAGCGCGGTAGTCATTGCCAAGTGCCAAAAATTGCTGATTAGACCCCGTAGTCAAAAATAGAGAATGATCCCTAAAACTTGTCCAAGGTTTATCATACTGGCGGTAGCATTCTTTCTGAAACCAAAATGTTTCCCCTTTCCAATTGTTAGTGCAAGGTAAAGCAAAGTAATTATGCCCTTGTTGCGCTAAATTATGCTTACCCGCCTGACTTTGTAGCAATGCGTTTGCCATTATAATAGATACTGGAATCCCATACTTTTGACCTTCTATTTGTGCTATTTTAGCAAACCGATTGAGGAAAGCGTCTATTTGCTCCACGTCCACTCCCTTAAGTGGGTTTTTTTCTGAGCGGCTGCCTAATTTCGGAAAATTAGAAAAACGCTCCATCAAAGAATATGTTTTTTTACTTGCGGCAACATTTTCGGATAAGTAAGGTTGCTCTTTCTTTTTCACTTGCTGAACAGGGTTTGCTTCATGCTGTTCTTTCAATATTCGATTTGGTGTTTTAAAATGGATGCCAAAACTAATATCTTTTTTGAATACTACAAATAACAATATGCTGAATATCAATACTTTAAGACCATGCTGTTTAAAGCAATAAATTGCTATCTGCGCTGTCATTATGCTCCATTGTTTTATCATCGTCAAAATATTTATTGTAACAAATGTAAAACAAAATGTTTTTAAAAACAAATAGTTTTAATCACTTTTTCATTATGGCATCTGCCAACATTAGCTATTTGACAAGTTGGTAGCGCGTAAAGAAGGTGAGTAATAAGGTCAATTGATGTATTTAATCAATTGACCATCAGATTTTTAATCAATAAAACTGCCTTAAAGCTACCTAGCTAAGGAGGTAATAAACATCATATTTGTCATAAATATATTAATAAATAGTCTATATATTTGTCATAGAATTAAAATTAGCGATACTACTTTTTCACTCAACTTAATTTGAAGTTCTCTTGAGTAAATTTAAGACATTTTAAATATATTAAAAACATTTTTATATGAAATACTCGTTGCACTACCTAAAATGCAATTCATGGATTGCTATTTCGACTGGTCTATTCATTGCTTTTTCAAGCGTGGCTATGATTAGCGTAGAAAAATCGGATTTATACTCTTTTCGAGTCGCTCAAATTGAACAGCATGTTCATCTTTCATGGGTGGCTTTGTCCGAAAATGCGAATCAGGTTTTTACATTGGAGCGCAGTACAGATGAAGTTTCTTTTGAAACAATAGCCACTATTCAGACGGAAGAAGAATTTGAGGTTACTGTATCCTATCATTACAATGATCAATCTGTAAAGGCGGGTAGGAAATATGCCTATCGTTTGAAATACGTTAATAAAGACGGGCAAGAAACTTACTCCAGCATTGTTTCAATACTTGTTGCACATTACCCAGTGGTAGCTGGTAACGGCGGACGCATTAATGAATAAAGGCTATTCCTAAAGCCAACTGATTACACTTTTGTTTATAGTTGAACTGCTGATTTATTTAAAATGAACAACAGTTCAACTACTTTTGGTCATCAAACAATTTTAGCGCCTAGCAAGGCATTTGGAATATCAAAAGAATGCACTAACGCCAATGCATCTGTACGTACGACTGCACAGAGTTCATCTATCAATCGTCTAATCGCTTTGGTTTTAATACTTTCCATGTAACCTTGTTCCAAAAACCAACCTTTGTGCTGCTCAATGGTATGTAAAGCGTATAAATCACAAAGATGCTTCAACACATTTTTGAGCGGTATATCTTCTTGGCGATTAATGACGTGGATAAACTCTTGTAGAATGGTGTTTTCCACAAAAGCTTCTGCCAATGCGAGCATATGAGTTTGACAATTCAACGCTGCATCATAAGCACTCATTCCTTGCTTTATCAAACCTCGCATCCGTTGGCTCACTGAAACTTTCAAGCGATTTTCGCGATATAAAAAGGCTTGAAGGTGCATGTTGCTATCCAATAAATGCTCTCTGCTCGTGCGACGAACAGCAATAGGATTCATTTCGGCGAGGGTCGTTGTTACGCGCTCGCCCACAAAGCGCAGTATTCCCGTAACGCCTTCTTCGTTAAATTCATTGCGGAATTTGGTCAATACACCTTTAGCCACCAACAGCATTAGTACAGTATTGTCTCCTTCAAAAGTGGTAAAAATTTCGGTATCACCTTTTAAAGCGGCAAAGCGATTTTCAGACAAATAGCCTTTTCCTCCGCAAGCCTCACGGCACGCTTGCAAAGCAGCCGTGGTAAACCAAGTAGCATAGGCTTTCATGCCTGCTGCTAGTGTTTCGATTTCTCGAATATCCTCTTTTTGGTGCGCCAAATAACGTTCTGTTAAGTATTGTAAACCAAAATGAACGGCATAGGTCTTTGCTAAAAGGGGCATTAGTCTTCGCTGATGGCTTGGGTAGTCTAATAATAACGTTTCAGGTTCAGTAAAACTTGGTCCAAATTGTCGGCGCTTCAGGGCATAGCGAATGGCAATAGCCAAACCAGATTTAGCAGCACTTAAACCACCTCTCGGCACACACACCCGACCGCCCACAAGTGTGCCTAGCATGGTGAAAAAACGACTTGAAGGATTTTCAATAGGGCTACTATACTCGCCCTGCTCATCAATACTGCCAAAGCGATTTAATAGATTCTCCCTTGGCACGCGCACATGTTCAAACCAAATTCTGCCATTGTCCACACCATTCAATCCCATTTTGTAGCCATTGTCCTCTACTTTAATGCCTGGCAGCAATTCGTGAGCTTCGTTGCGTAAAGGCACAAGAACGGCATGTACACCATGATTTTCTCCATTGACAATGAGTTGACAGAACACCGAAGCTAATTTGGCATCTAAGGCGTTTCCGATATATTCTTTGCCGGCACTTACTCTTGGTGAATGAACAATTAATTCATCGGTTTGCGCATCGTAAGTAGCGGTAGTTTCTAATTGACGAACATTTGAGCCGTGTCCAGTTTCTGTCATGGCGAAGCAACCCAACAATTCGAGCGTTCCGGTGGGTTTTAAATATTTGATATGGTGCTTTTCTGTGCCTAAATGATGAATACTTCCACCAAATAATCCAAACTGAACGCCAAATTTTATTTGCAAACTACCGTCAAATAATCCAAGTGTTTCAAAAACAGCAGCATAAGCGCCCATATCATCTTGACCGCCATAGGGTTTAGGATAGGCTAAAGCTCCCCAACCTTGGTCAGCTAATACTTTCAAACTTGAGCGTACCCTATTTCTATGGTCTTCTTTCAACGGTGAATGCGATCGATCAAAAACGGGGTCTTGCAATAAAATTTTCACCCTTTGTATTAAACTAGCATAATTGCCTTGCAATAAGGCTGCCATGTCCTTCGCATTAAAGCGAGCATTAACGGATTCTATTTTAAGTTGTTCTTCATCTTCTAAGTCGCTGTGAAAGATACGTTTATAAGTATCTATCTTTATGAGCCCCAGAGAGGTTTCTAATTCTTCCAACGCCTGGCGCGTCTCTGGAGCTACCAGGCTAAAAGTTGAAGGATGGTGGATATATTTTACGGCACTTTGACGTGCCATTGCTATGCCCAAACTAACCAATGACTTTTTGTCGCTCACAGAGAGGTGCTGTGAAACTTCCTGTAACTTCAATTCCCAATGTTTAAATAATTCTCTTGAAGGTGGTTGGGCAGGATTCATCCATTGTTTTAGGATATTTTTTTCTTGTGCATCCAAAAAATGTAATTCGTTTATTTTGGATTGCAGTAGTTTTACTTCACTTGGACTTAACACGCGATCTGCCCACGCTACGTAAAACATAGGCAATAAACTCTCAATAGCTGGCGTGTACAGAGTTGATATAGTGGGATTTTCACTCATAGGTTGAAAATATATGCTGAAATGATAAAATTTGATGGATTAAAGTAAAGACATTGTTTCAAAAAAACAACTTGATTCCGAATTAGGTTTGGATAAAAGACCAGTTAAAGAAAATAGTTCTAATTTCGATAAAAACGCTGAGGTTATACCATTAAAAAATGATACAATGAATAACCTTAATACTCGTTTTAATGTTTTCTAATCAATCTAATGTTAACTATCGAAACAAGAAAATGCTTTATCTATATTACGTAATCACTGGATTGGCATGTAAGTTTTTTTAAAATAAATTGTAATTATCTTATGCAAGGTCAGCTACTAATTTTAATGCTTTCTTTTTCGATTCTTACGGTAAAAGGATTGGCACAGGAAGAATCAATCACTAGATTAGGAGAGACTGGTCTTTGGAACGGTTTGTACATTAAAGCAAAACTAAATAATAAAATAGGTTACTACGGCGAGCATCATTATCGGCTAAGAAATAGTGAAGATAACTTATATGATTTTGCAGGGCGCATTCGCCAAATTTATAATCGAGCGGGTATCAATATTTTCTTTAACCCCAATTTTGAAGCGGTTATAGGACCTACATTAGTATTCAATTATACACCTGTACTAGCAGATGTGAAATTTGAAAGAATAACTTTGGAGCCTAGAATATGGCATCAATGGCTACTCATTATGCCTTACCTAGGACGGTTTAAAATGTATCATCAATTTCGATTTGAACATCGCTGGAAAAAAGATAATAGAATAGAATCGCCCTATGAATACACCAATCGCTTTAGATATAAATTTTTTGCTTACATCCCAATTAATAAAAAGAAAATAGAAGAAAAAACATTTTTTATTTCGCCAAGTGCTGAAATCTTTATGCACGCAGGAGAATCCATAGTCTTTAATCCATTTGAGGATTTTAGAACATATAATGGTATTGGATACGTTCTGAATAATAATGTTACTTTTTTTGGAGGGCATATGTGGACGTTAGGTCAACAGCGCACAGGCTTTGAGTATCGAACAAGCCATATTATTCGGCTTAATGTGTTTTTAGGCTTTGATTTTCGCAAAATAGAAAACAAACTACCTTCGATCAACTTAGGTTACTAAATTTTAATTTTTATAAAATGAATAATAGTAAAAATGTAAGAAGGTTTACAGTAATTATAATTGTACTATTGATAATCAGTTTATTATTTGGCTTACTAGTTATTGAGAAGAAAAGATATAAATTGAATTATGAACAAAGTGTAGTTAAGTATAATCAATCAGAAAAGTATAATGAAATGCTAGAGAAAGGTATCAATGCCATTTTTCAGAGCGAGCCGAATAATGCACTAGATTATTTTAAAATAGTAGATAGCCTTTCGACAAGTAATGAGTATTATAGAAAAGCGGATGAGTTTATCAGTATTATGAATGTTCAATCCGATAGCCTATCTAAACTCATGCAGCAAGCAAAATCACTATTAGTCTTAAATAAAAATCAGCAGAATCAAATTTATAATTTAAAATCAAAAATTCAAGATACGGAAAAGGTGGTAGATAGCATTGACGATAGCTATACCAAAGTGCTTTCACAATTGAATAGCATAGCCATGGAGCTAGATAATACCATTACACAATTAGTAGAAAAATCATCAGAAAATTTAGAATTAACTGAAACTATTGATAAACTCAAAAACAATTTTGGTCAAATCAGTTTCAAGACAAGAACAGGTGTCCTTGTTAACTACATCGGAGAACTAGACAAGGACAAAGCGACAGGTTATGGAGTTGGTTTTTATGATACAGGTAGCCATTACATTGGCTATTGGAAAGACAATCAGAGAGATGGACAGGGCAAGTATTATTGGAAAAATGGAGACTATTTCGTTGGAGACTTCTATGATGATAAAAAACAAGGATTTGGGATTTACTATTTCATTTCTGGTGAACGCTACGAAGGCAATTGGCATAATGATCTTCGGGAGGGCTACGGCGAAATGATTTCTGATAAAGATAAACTCTTGGTGAAAGGCACATGGAAGGAGGATAAAATAGTAAATAATGAAAATAAAACAGTCATACAAAAATAATGGAATGATAAACTATTGTCATTATATCTCCAACAAGAACTTCATGGTATCCACACCGTCAGCATAATCCCACAAGCTAGGATATTGTGCTTGGCCAAAAGGCTTGCTAGTCAAATGATTAAATAATATTTTGGAAACAATGACTTGTATTTGGTTAGATTTTGACAACAAATCTTGTTCTAAAGTATTAGAATCGTCATAAAATTCATAATGTAAATTAGCTATGGGCGAATTTAAGCTTTCTGTCTCTCGCAGCAGCACACAGCCATTAGCAAGGTAATTAACCCGATTGATAATATAGATTGCATAGTGGTAATCAAAATTGTTTTTGTATTTGGAGTGCATAATGAGGGACTTGTACTCATGTAATGCTTCTAGCAGCAATTCAAAATTATAGCCTCTTGGGACATATATTTTAGATACATTCCTACAGCCTAAACCAAAATACTGAAATACATCTTTGCCCAATTCAACTAAATCATCAAAAGATTCAGTGCCATCTAAAACAGCGATTCCATTTCTGTTTTTACGAATAATATTCGGATATTTTCCAAAATAGCTTTCAAAGTAGCGTGCTGAGTTATTACTTCCTGTTGCGATGACTGCATCAAACCCTTTTAGTCGTTCTACTATTTGAAAGTAATCCGCTGTTGCTTTATTGAATTGATTCAATATTTTAATCAAATGAGGCAATACATATTTATCTTTCTCAGAGGGTTTAATCATTGCTCGATGCCCTGACAAGAAAACAGTAAGCACATCGTGAAACCCTACCATTGGAATATTGCCTGCCATAATTAAACCGACTGTTTTGGGGTGTTGCAGGTCTGCAATAGTATAACGGCTTAGCCACTGGTGGAGCAAGTCGCCATTCAAAAAATAGTCAGCAATGGCTTGAATGGCTTGTTGCTGATTTTCGATAGTGAACCAGTTGTTTTCTTTATACGTGCGGTCTAAAATGGCATTGAAATAATCATCATTGCTTTTCAGATACTCACCAAGTCGCACCATGACTTCAATGCGTTGTTCTAATCTCATTCCAACGTTGTTTTATTGCTGCAATACCCAACGCCTGAAGGCGCACAATGTTTTGTTGAGGAATATCTTCTACATTTGGAAAAGTATCTACGGCTTTGCTTACACTTTCCTCTCTCAAAATATGCAACATCGGAAAAGGCGAGCGGTTGGTGTAGTTTTCTACGTCATTGAGAGCAGTACCTTCAAATTGATAATCAGGATGAAAAGACGCAATTTGAAAAACACCTTCTAGCTCAATTTCTTCCAAAAGTTGCTCCGCTACTTCTAAAAAGAGGAGATACTCTTGAAAATCGTTGAGTAAATTAGGATGAATAAGTAGGGTCGTTTCTATGTTAGTGTTATTTTTTAGATAGGCTAATTCTCGAAATAATGTTTTAGCGAACTCGTCTATATCACTACTTTCTTCCAGCACATAACGGATACGCTCTTGTGTAAAAGGGGCTTTGGCAAAAGGACAGAAATTCATACCGACAATAAATTCTTTTACCCAGTTTTGGGTAATGCTGATAACATTCATCCGACAATTTTTATTTTACTAAATCCATTACTGCTTTTTTGAACGACTATTTGTGTCGTAATGCGCTCTTTCAACGCTTTGACGTGCGAAATTACACCAATTGTTTTTCCTGTGGATTGCAAATTTTCTAGTGTACTAATAGCAACATCCAAACTTGCATCATCCAACGTGCCAAAACCCTCATCAATAAAGAGGGAATGAATCCGAATATTACTACCCACCAAATTAGATAACGCCAAAGCTAACGCTAAACTAATCAAAAAACTTTCACCGCCAGAAAGCGTATTCATAGAGCGGCGATTGTTGGCTTGGTAGCGGTCAATAATATCCATCGCAAGTGCCTCTCCAGGCTTTTTTTGAATGTGGTAGCGTTCGTTGAGTTGTTTTAGATGACGATTAGCATGAACGATAAGTTGCTGAAGGGTAATATTTTGCGCAAAAATCCTGAACTTCTGCCCACTTTTCATTCCAATTAAATCGTTAAGTTTTTTCCAGCGTAAATAAATGGCTTGTTGTTGCGCAACTTGTTCTTTTAAAATTACAGCTTCTGCTTCCTTTTGCTGATGTTGTGCTACTCGTTCATCCAATTTTCCGATGTCTTGTAGCATTTGCTCATAGGCTTCATCAAGTTGCTGTTTGTCTTGTTTTAGTTGAGACACGACTGGTGTACTTGATACTTTTATCTCCTCTAAGGCGATTTCTTTTTCTAGTTCCACTAACTGTTGCGCAATTTTCATTTGCGCATTATTCAGTTTTTCTTTTTCCAGTTGCATGATTTGCGCTTCTTCCGCACTTAATAGGGCTTGTTCCAAGGCTTGGAATGAATGAAAGGTAGGTTGTATCTGCTGTAATAAAGCATGGGCTTGCTGTTCTTTTTTGGTGTTCACACCATTCAATTGCTGTGCTAAAGCTGTTTTTTGCGTGCTTAAAGTGATGAGCAATTCACTGGTTGCCCCCATTTGTTTTTGTAAATCATTGATTTGCCCTTCTTGTTGCTTTTTTTGATTAGCATTTCTTTTTCGCTCTTGCTCAGGGTCTTTGTCCTCGAACCAATCATAACGCTGCTGCTGCTTTAAAGATAATGATGCTTGGAGTGCTTTACTCTGTGCCTCTTGCGATTGAAGTTCTGATTTTCGTTCTGATAAATTATTTTCATTATTTGCTAACTCTTGTTCTAATAGCTGCAACTCGTTTGTTAATGTTGTCAACGCCGCTTTCTGTAATGAATAACTTTGCACTTCCTTTACTAATGCAGCCATACCATTTGCGCTACCTTCTTCCAGTGATTTGCCATAGTTCGCTAAAATTTGTTGCATTTCTGCCTCATAATTCCTGATTTGTGAACGTATGTCCTTCAACTGCTTTTCCTGTGTGTGTTCTTGGAGCGAAAGTAATGCCAGTTGCCCATCTATTTCTTTTTCTTGAAGTTCTGCTTCTTGACATCGTTTTTCCTGTAATGTTATCTGATGATCCAACTCTATTACCCTATTCAACTGCTCTTTTTGAGTATTGGTAGAAGCCTCATATTTTCTCCACAATGCAGCTAACTCACTGGTTGTTAAGGGTAAATTAATATGTGTTGGAGTCGTTGTTTGTAAATTAATCGTCAATTGATGGAGTTGTTTTTCTTGTTCATTCCATATTTGCTCATTGCTCTGATAGTTTCCACCGAGGTGACTTTGCTCTCGTTTAAGTTCATGGTAAAGCGATTCTTCCTCTTTCTGCGCTAACGCTGATTCTTCCATGCGTTGTTTTGCCTCATCCATTTGCTGTGCTTCCCAGCCAACTTGCCGAAAAGGATGCTCCGTAGAAAA
>DAITMC010000012.1:7660-15542 GCA_036835365.1 Saprospiraceae bacterium | reverse complement strand
TTAATGCCGTTTGCTGGATGCGCAAATGTTCTATCAAATCACTGCGTTTTTCGTATTGACGTTCCCAATGCTTAGGCGCAATACTGTTCAAGTCTTTTAGTAACGTTTTGCGGTGCTCATCGGCATTGTTGTAGATGTCCTGGCTGCTTTTCAGTTTGCTTCTGTATTGCTTGAGTTGTTGCAAAATTTCTTTTTGCTGCTCAATCAGTTGGCTTTCATTTTCTTTTTGTTTGTGAATGGTAGTGTCCAAATTTCTTAGTTGTGACAATTCCTTCTCCAAACCATCTATCAAACGATGCTCATAAAGCCAATTGGACAATACTTCTTGATATTTTGTTTTTTCTTGTTTAGTTGTAAGGAGTTGTTCATATTGCTTTTGCGCTTTTTGTTGCCGCACTAACAGTTGTTGGTAACTTTCATAGCGCTCTTTGTATTGCTTTTGCTGCATCGCAATTTCTTGATCCAATGCCATTACTTTATGAAAGAGTGCTAATTGTGTTTCTTCCTCCTTTTTAAATACTTCATGTTCTTTTTGGAGCTGTTCATGTTTGGATGTTTGATTTTCTTTGACTTGCGTTAAAATGTTAATTTCTTCTGCTAGGCTTTTGATTTGGATGTGTAAAGATTGTGCTTCATCTGCCCAACGATTGAGTTGCTGCAAGGCAAATTGAAAGGGTTTTGCCACTTCATGCTGCGCTAATTGCTCAAACTTTTCGCACTTGGCTTGTCCTTCTTTTTCCAAAGCTACTTTTTCCGCTTCAAGGGTATTCTTTTTTTGCTGCAAATTATTCCAATGCTGCCACCATTGTAATTGTTGCTGAACGTCTAGTTGTTTTTGCTGCAATGCCTTACTTTCGGATACAAAGCGGGTGCGCTGCATCGCCATTTCGCTTAGTGCTTCTGGTGTCAGTAAATTCAAGCCTTCTAGCTGCATCTTTAGTTGTCGCCATTTTTGGCTTTCCTCCTCGTGGCGTTCATAAGCTGCGGTAGAAATTTTACTGTAATATTCTGTTCCAGTCATTTTTTCTAACAGTTCGCTGCGCTCTCTATCTGCCGACTTTAAAAAAGCAGCAAAATCGCCTTGTGCCAACAACACCGAGCGGCAAAACTGCTCGTAACTTAGTCCTGTAATGGTTTGAACCGCTTCATTACTTTCCGATACCTTTCCGCCTAAAAGCTCAAAGGCATTTTTCTGTGTATTCCATTTGGCAACTTCTCGTGTTGGTGCTTGTATTTTTCCTTCACCTTTGTTATGGGCTCGGCGAACACTCCACTTGGCAAAGTAAATATTCTCGTTGACTTCAAATTCCACTTCCGCAAAGCTATCTCCCGTTCCATAAGACATCACTTCTTTAACTTCCTTATTTCGATGAACCTTGCCGTACAAAGCCAAGGTAATGGCATCGAGAATGGTCGTCTTCCCTGCTCCTGTATCGCCGACAATGGCAAACAAACCAACGTCCTTTAACGGGCTTTTTGTTAAATCAATCGTGATATCTTTTTGCTCGTCTGTTCGGAGTGAATTAATGTTTCGGAGCACAATTTTTCTAATTTTCATAGTGCCATTTAATTGAGAAGGAATGATATGAAAGCATTAGGCATCATCCTTTCCATTTTTTACTTACTTTTACTAGCTGTCATTATGTATGCCATGATAAAGATAACAAAATAAAAAATCCTTGCACGATGTCATGCAAGGATTTTTTACTAAAACGAGGTCTATAAAATGCCACCGTATGGCTAAGGCATTCTTTTTTCGCTACGGATTAATAACCATCATTCTGTCTCAAGTTCGGATTTGCATTGATTTGTTGCAACGGAATTGGGAACAAATTTCTGAATGCAGGAGAAGCTGGTTTGAAATCCCAAGCATCGTTGAACTTACCAAAGCGAATTAAGTCATTACGACGGTGATTCTCAAAGAACATTTCACGACCACGCTCTGCGATGAAGTTATCTACCGTCAGAGTAGTGTAAGGATCAACACCAGCACGCGCTCTTATTTGGTTTACTAAAGCCAGTGCCACTTGGTCGTTCGGATTTTGTCTCCAAAGTGCCTCTGCCTTCATCAATAGAATATCGCCATAACGGAAAATAGGGAAGTCGTTGCTCATTTCTGGTAAACCACCAATCTTAAATTCAAACTTACCTACTCTAGCACCTGCTTGACGAAGAGTATTCGGGAAATGCTCGTTGATTTCTGGTGTGAATATCAATGTTTCACCATCTGGGTCATTTGCTTCTGCACCACCATCTAAAATAGGTGTTACACCATCCACTCTATATTGAGGACCTGCATGAAAGTTACCACGAATTTTTTGATTACCATACACCCCTTTGCGCAAATCCTTATCCTCGTAGGAATTATAGAACTCCTGTAACGTACAGTAACCATTCCATGGTTGTGCGGTCAAGTTCCAAGTATCTTGGCTGCCATAGTGCAATGTCATTTGGCTCAAGTTAAAACCTCTTGCAAAAATTTCATCGTAAGGCACGGCAAGAACTGCCTCTCTTGAACCACCATTATTGATGTTGAAGTTATTGAAATAGTTTCCTTCTAGGCTATAGGCACCAGAATTGATGATTTCATCACAAGCGGCTACCGCTTGCGCCCAAGCTGGCTTACCGGTGAATATTTCTGCATTTAGGTACAACTTAGCTAATAATGCCTGACCTGCATAGAAATTCATACGACCATAAGTAGAAGCATCTACTGCTTTGGACAACTTAGGTACTTCTGTCTGCAACTCATTCACGATAAAGTTAAATACTTGCTCTCTGGAAGAAGTAGCTGGTAGGCTAGTGTCCTTAAAATCAACAGATAATGGAATATTTCCAAACATATCCAATGCCCAGTAGTACCATAGTGCTCTCAACACCTTCAACTCTCCAATAAACGGCTCTGTTACTGGATTGCCTAGCTCCTCAAATTGAGCAATTAAACGATTACAAGTATTAATCCCACCGTAAAGCGTTGTCCAAGAACCATTCAAATGTGGCTCTTCTACTGTCCATTCATGACGGTGCTGACGCAACCATACGCCACCATCAAACCAGTCCTGACCGCGCTGAGGAATCATGATTTCATCAGAAGAAACTTCATTGGATGCCATAAAGCCACCGTGGTTACCAATAGAATACAAAGCAGTGTAGGCAGAGCCAAGCCCTGTAATTAACTCCTCATCTGTTTTGAAGAAGTTATCAGGTGTTACTTGGTCGAACAGTTGCTCTTCCAAGTCGGTACAGGACTGATTCACGCCTGCAACAAGTATAGCTATTGCTAAGAATTTTAAGAAATGTAATTTTTTCATTGTAATTAAAATTTAATTTTCTTTGAAATTGAAGAAAAATTATTCTTTTGTTCATACCCATCAAAAGTAGTAGCTATTTCTATGGTTTCAAAATTTTTTGAAACTGAAAATTATAATTTTACAAAGCCTTTACTTTGCTTTTCCAATACTTATTCGGATGAGGAACAAAATTGTAAAATTTAGTTGCTTATGTTAAATTTGTTATTGTCGGAATCAACCTGCCTGACAGCAAGCAGGTTGATTCCGATAACAAACAACTTAGAACCCTAACTGTACCCCAAAAGTAAAGGAGCGTGTTCTGAAATAAGTATTTCTACGGTCAATACCCGGAATTAATGGGTTGCCTTGTCCAGTTCCACCTGGGTCGTCCACCAAACGCACTTCTGGGTCAACTCCAGAATATCCTGTGAAAGTCAACAAGTTATTACCTGCCACATATACCCGGATATTCGTGAAACCACTTGACTTTGCTACGGGGAATCTATAACCAATGGCTGCGTTATCTAACTTCACAAAACTTGCATTTTCCACATGGAAGCTAGAGAAGGTTGGCGCATCCGTCAGTTGTTTAATATCCTCTGCTGATTTCATAATATTGTAAGAAGTCAATGCAGAAGGAGCTTCATAAAAGGCACGGAACGTATTCACTAAATCATGTCCAAATACGCCTCGGAAGAAAATGTTAACATCCAAGTTGCCAAAAACAAAGCTGTTGTTAAAACCTATTTGGAATTTAGGTAAGCCATTACCAATAACTTCTCTATCTGTATCTTCATTTCTTACACCATTACCATTAGTATCTTTAAAAATCCATCTTCCTTGATCGTCAATACCTTCATACACTAAGCCGAAGATTTGACCGATGGGTTGACCTTCTGCTAGGAAGACAAGCGGTGTAGAGTTCTGACCAGGAGAGCCTAAATTACCAATAGGACGGTCATTTTGCTTCACACCCAATTCCTCGTTAGAGAAACTTTCAAACGTATTATCAATAAAATAAATACCATTCAAATCTGTCTTCCAAGTGAAATTACTTTTGTTGATAGCGCTATAACCCAAAGCAAATTCTAAACCAGAGTTACTCAATTGTCCTACGTTCAAATCTGTACTTGGGAAGAAGTTAGGCGGCACTGGAACTTGGAAATTCAAAATCAAATCACTCGTGTTCGTGTTAAAGTAGTCAATTGTACCCGTTAATTTGAAATCCATTAAAGCAAAGTCCAAGCCAATATTGATGTCTTGTTTTTCCTCCCACTTCAAGTTAGGGTTAGGATTCGATACCGGACCATAACTTGGGATGTAAGCCCCATTAAAGAAGAAGTTAGCACCTGGACCAAAACGTTGTAAGGAAATATAGCTATCTCTAGGACGTGTACCTGTTAAACCATAACCTACTCTGAATTTCAACTGATCTACCCCTTGAAGGTCTGCTAATTTAGCAATGTTTACACCAGCACTCAATCCAGGGAAAGTACCCCATTTGTTGTTTTCCCCAAAGCGAGAAGAACCTTCTCTACGCACGGTAGCTTGGAAAAAGTAAGTATCGTCAATATTGAAGGCAGCACGACCGAAGAAGGCAATCAATAAATTGTTATTTTTTCCGCTACCTAATCCAGTTAAGCCATTTGGTCTATCTTGTGAAGCGCCTAAATTATTAGAGCCGAAAGCATCTGTGATGAAATTACCTGTAGAAACTCCAAAGCCCTCACTATCAAAAGATTGATAAGAATATCCACCCAATAAAGTCATGTTGGTTTTGCCGAAAGACTTACCATAGTTGACTGTGGTTTCAAATAGTTCATTTCTATCTTTGCCATTGCCTCGTTCTGCGAAGCCATTGCGGTCTCTACCTAATCCAAAACTATTTCTGTCCACATATCTTTGATTGGTTTCATCCTTGCGCTCTTGCGAATAAAACACCCCTGCATTTAAACCAGGTAGTAGTTGATAGTCTCCTCTCAAACTAAGAATGGTATTGCGTATCTCTTTGAAGAAACGATCTTGCTCTGCAAGAGCCACTGGATTAAAATAATCGAATAAGGTCTGCTGCCAATAACCATCATAAATGTCAAAGGCAGGATCCTCGCTTCTTACAGGAGCCGTCGGGTTGTAAATCGTAGCATAACGGAAAACACCATTGTTAATTGCTTCCTCGTCGCGGTTAGTAGTCGTAATATTGGCATTCAAGGTCAAGCGGTCGTTCAATGCTTTTTGCTGTACGTTGGCACGGAAGTTTAGCTGAGTAAAGCCTGTATTAATCGCAATACCTTCTACATCGCGATAGTTTCCAGAGAAACGGAATGTTGTTCCGTTGTTGGTACCACCAGAAAGGGACAAACTGTGTACTTGTGTTAAACCTACTCGTGTTAGTTCGTCGAACCAGTCGGTGCTAGAGCCAAGGTCTTGACCGCGAAGTGAGCCATCTGGACCGCCACGGAAACTGCGGAACTCGTCAGCAGAAAGCACTTCAATGGTTTTATCAATGGTTTCAGCCGCCACAAAGCCTTCGTAGCTTACCTGTGTTTTGCCTGCCTGACCACCTTTGGTCGTGATTAGGATAACCCCTGCTGCACCTCGAGTACCATAGATAGCTGCTGCTGAACCATCCTTCAATACATCAATAGAAGCAATATCATTAGGGTCAACTGTGTTCAAATCTGCACCCAATACACCATCAATAATGATGAGTGGTGAGTTATCCGCACCCACACTTGAAAGGCTTCTCAAGCGAATATTGAAATTGTTGTTTGGGTTACCCCCTGGTCGAGAAATCGTCAAACCCGCTACCTTACCTTGTAGTAACTGTGCAGGGTTCTGGATACTACCTTGGTTGAAATCCTCGCGCTTAATGCTAGTAATGGCACTGGTTACTTCTCTTGATTTTGCCGTACCATAACCTGTAACGACTACTTCATCTAGGCTTGTCCCTTCTGCTAATTCGATGTTAAATTCAGTACCCGTTGTAATGTCCACCTCAAGGTCGGTATAACCAGTGTAAGTGATACGAAGGGTAGTAGCGTTCGCAGGTAATTGAAGAGAAAAGTTTCCATCGAAATCGGTAACGGTACCCGTACTTGTGCCCACTACTAAAAGGTTAGCGCCAATAAGTGCGTCGCCACTAACTTGGTCGGTTACTGTACCAGAGATTGTTCGCTGTGCAAAAGTTACGCTAGCTGTTAAAAACAACAAGACTATTAACGTTCCACACTTTGACCAAAAGTCAAATTTAAGTTTCATACAATACTGAAATTTTAGTTAAGAAATTTTTGATTGACTGTTTACCAAGTATCCTACAATCAGGATACAATTATTTTACAAATGTAAAGCTAACTTTTTTAACTTTTTATTTTTCTTAAACCAATTTATATCTTTTGAAAGACAATTATTTGGAAAAAAATTCTGAATTTAAAATTCAATCTTATCGCCATCACTAGAAACGTTAAGCAAAAACAATTCGCTGCTTAAACTTCCATTTACAAATGAGTTACAATTAGTTTTTCTTCCAAATATATTAAATGAATATTCCTGCTAACAAATATTTAGATACATTTCGTTAATATTTCTTTTTAAGTGTTTCTGTTTGGTTAGAATGCAAAAATCAGAAATTTATTTCTGATTTTAAACAACTGTTTTGTGAGTAGTAAAATTAAAGTTACGCAAACGTTAGCGGAAACGTTTGCGGTGGAAAAAATTTTCTTTTTAAAAAAATATGTAATCCCAATTTAAGAAGCTAAATAAGTGTAACTGTGTGAATTTAGAATTTTATTGTATTATCTTTAGCTGATAAAGAATTAAGTGGGTAATTTGATGTTCGATGATTGACCTAAGCCTACTTATTTCTCTGAAGGACAGTGTAAATGCGAGGTTTTAAAATCTTGAAGATTAGTGAAATATGCTTGACTTCAACTATCTTTATTCATTCATGCTTGTGGGCGGTGATTTATGGTTGCTCGTCGGTAGGGCTTAAAGCAATGTAATCATGAAATTTTAAATGCAATGAAAAGAATTACCATCAAAGATATTGCGAAGTTGCTGCAAGTATCGCCTTCTACGGTGTCGCGTGCGTTGGCAGATCATCCTGATATTAGTGAACCTACTCGGAACGCTGTCAAGATGTTAGCAGAAGAATTGGGCTACAAGCCGAATCATCTGGCTATGAATTTCAGAAAGCAACATAGTGGCTTGATTGCGCTTATTTTACCTGAAATTCAAATGTTTTTCTTCCCGCAAGTGATTAAAGGCTTAGAAGAAGTGATTAGAAAGCAACATTGTAGTTTGATTGTATTGCATTCCAATAATTCTTTGGATTTAGAAAAAGAAAATATTGATTTGTGTATGCAGTACCCTGTGGACGGCGTTATTCTTTCTCTAACGACCGAAACAGAGGATTTAGAGCATTTAAAACCATTGCTGAAATCAGAAGTTCCCGTCTTACTTTATGATAGAATATTACATAGCGATGACGTTTCTACCTTAACGATTGACGATCAAACGGCTGTGTTTAAAGCGATTAGTTTGCTCATCAATAAAGGACATCAACATATTGTAGGACTTTTTGGTGATGAAAATCT
>DAITMC010000012.1:6385-7560 GCA_036835365.1 Saprospiraceae bacterium | reverse complement strand
GGTCCAATGATTTCGTTGAACGAATCCATTTTGGTATTGGAAGAAGATTATTTTAAGTACGCTGAGTTAACTGGACTAGATGTCCATGGTATTTTAGGTGCTGATTTTTTTAGAAAATATATTGTCCAAATTGATTTTGACAACGAACGGATTACGTTGCATAAACCAGAATATTTTAAGTACAACCTTAAAAAACATGAGGAATTTCAAATAGAAATTAAGCGAAATAAGCCTTATTTAGATGCCCACTTAAATATTGTTGGCGATACCTTGAGAAAGGTAAAACTTTTGATGGACACTGGAGCGGCTTTGCCTTTATTGCTTTACACAGATATAGATACTACCTTGACTATTCCTCCCAATGCCATTCCTGGTAATGTTGGTCGAGGACTTGGCGGCTATCTCGATGGCTATAAAGGGCGGGTTAACTCATTGGAAATGTCGCCTTTTTTGATGAAAGATGTAGTAACCAGTTTTCAACTAGCGGATTCTCAATATATCAATAACCCTGCTATACTTAATGATAGAAATGGAATACTCGGCAATGAAGTGCTGAGCCGCTTTAATATCGTGATTGATTACTGGCATCAGAAAGTATATCTGCGTCCAAATAAAAAATATAAAACAACTTTCAAGTTTGATAAAAGCGGTATTTCTGTTTCTGCATCAGGCAAAAATCTGACACAATATACGGTGCAGTACATCATTCCCAATTCACCAGCAGCGGAGGCGGGTGTACAAAAGGGGGATATTCTGATGAAAATCAATGGTAAATCCACCAAATTAATGAGCATGAATTCTATCTATGAGCAATTCAAGAAACGCTCCGGTAAGCAAATGAAGTTGATGGTGCTCAGAAATGGTACAACACAAAAAATTACTTTCCAGCTAAAGGATTTAATTTAGATGAATTGTTGTGTTTTGAATAGTGAATCAAAAAAAACGCACTATTCAAAACTATTAAGCCACTACAATATTAACCATCCGATTGGGGATAACAATAATTTTTTTGACACTTACCCCTTCTAGCCATTTTTGAATCGCCTCTAATTCTAGTGCTTGTTTTTCGATTTCTTCCTTCGCGACATCAACGCCAAAGTAAGCAGTGGCGCGTTTTTTGCCATTGATGCTGATGGGGTATTCTATGGCATCTTCCTTCAAATATTGCTCATCAA
>DAITMC010000012.1:4367-6285 GCA_036835365.1 Saprospiraceae bacterium | reverse complement strand
TTATGGTAATAGGCCAATTCAATCACCCCTTGAATCATCCCTTGATTGAGCAACTTCTTAAAAGGTTCTTCCGTAGGCACTAATCCCATATCATATAAGAATTTATGCCAAAAGCGAGCGTACATCAAATGCGCAACAGCATGCTCTGAACCTCCGACGTATAAGTCCACGTCTTGCCAATAATTAATGGCTTCCGGACTAGCAAAAGCTTCGTCATTATGAGCATCCATGTAGCGCAAATAGTACCAAGAAGAACCTGCCACCGCAGGCATAGTATCTGTTTCACGAGTGTAATTGGGCTTTGGATTCACCCAACCTTTCAATCGAGAAAGTGGCGATTTCCCTTCTTTGCCAGGTTTGAAATCTTCTGTAGCAGGCAATTCTAAAGGTAATTCCTCCAAACTTAAAGCGTGTGGAATATCTTTATTGTCGTAGTAAATTGGAAAAGGTTCACCCCAATATCTTTGGCGACTAAAACCAGCATCGCGTAATTTGAAATTCACTTTTGCTTGCCCAATACCCATAGCTTCAATTCGACGATTGATTTCCTGAATGGCATCCATCACCTCCATCCCGTTTAGAAAATCGGAATTAATTATCTTCCCTACTTTGTCGCTTAAAGTGGCACCAGGATAATCTGACTTATCTACAACATCAATAATTTCCAAATTAAATTTGGTTGCAAAGGTTTTATCGCGCTCATCATCGCTCGGCACTGCCATGATAGCCCCTGTGCCATAACCGACCAAGACATACTCACCAATCCAAATAGGAATATGTTTCTTGGTGAAGGGATTAATTGCATAAGACCCCGTAAATGCCCCAGTTACTTGCTTATCTGCCATGCGCTCCACTTCTGAACGTGAGCGTACATAAGTCAAATATTCATCAATAATAATCTGCTGTTCGGGAGTAATTAATGCTTCTACCAAAGGATGTTCTGGAGCTAACACCATATAAGTTGCTCCGAAAATAGTATCTGGACGAGTAGTATAGATTTCAATTTTTTCTTTCTTACCGACAACTTCAAAAAACATTTTTGCCCCTTCAGAACGTCCAATCCAGTTGCGTTGCATCGTTTTTAATGCAACAGACCAATCTACTTTCTCCAAATCATCCAACAAACGTTGTGCGTAAGCAGTGATACGCAAATTCCATTGAGGCATAGCTTTTTGTACCACAGGATATCCCCCTCGCTCAGAAACGCCATCTTTTATTTGGTCATTCGCAAGAACAGTACCTAGTTCTTCGCACCAATTCACAAAACCCATTTCACGATAAGCCAACCGATAATTCATCAAAATGTCACTTTTTTTCTTTTGCGACATTTTTTTCCATTGACTTGCTGTGAAAATTTGCGTTTGCGTGGTAGCTGCTTTTACATTTTTATTGCCTTCTACCTCAAATTGTTGTATTAATTGATAAATAGGTAATGCTTTGTTGGCGGCTATATCATAGTAATGCTCGAAAATTTGAATAAATATCCATTGTGTCCACTTATAATATTTTGGGTCGCAAGTAACTACGGCTCTGCTCCAATCAAAAGAAAATCCAATGTTATCCAACTGTTGGCGATAGCGTTCAATATTTTGAGCAGTGGACTCCGCAGGATGGATGCCCGTTTGTAAAGCATATTGCTCCGCGGGTAAACCAAAAGCATCATACCCCATAGGATGCAGTACATTGAAGCCTTTAAGCCGTTTGTAACGTGAGAAAATATCCGAAGCAATATACCCCAACGGATGCCCTACGTGCAAACCCACACCCGAAGGGTAAGGAAACATATCCAGTACGTAATATTTAGGTTTTGTTGAGTGATTTTCTATTTTATACACTTCTTGATTTTTCCAATATTCCCGCCACTTCTGCTCTATCTCTTTAGGTTTGTATTCCATCTTTTGTTTGGATAAATTTAGTT
>DAITMC010000012.1:0-4267 GCA_036835365.1 Saprospiraceae bacterium | reverse complement strand
GATGAGATTTTAGTGGAGGTTAAATTACCTGTGGAAGCCAAAAAAGACTTACAGTTAGAAATTGGATACGTTAATCACGATTTTATGGGATTTGGGAGCTACATGGCACAAGGTTGTCATTTAGATGCAGTTTGCGGTGCTTTGGATGGCTTCCCAGAACTAGATGGTTTGCGCAATGTGATAAAGTCCGTTGCCGTTTACTCGCTAAACGGTGCTAGAATTTGTACTGGCTTTCTTGTCAACAACACTCGACAGGATTGTACCCCTTATTTTATGACTGCCAACCATTGTGGTGTGAATGAACGCAATGCCTCTAGCGTAGTGGTGTATTGGAATTTTGAAAATAGTACCTGCCGAAAAGTGAATACACCCGAGAATGAACGACGAGGTAATGGTAAGTTAGATATAAGTAATTCAGGGGCTACCATCGTTATGGATCATCCCAATTCGGATATCACCCTTTTGCGCCTGAACACTCCCGTGGTAGAAGCCGCCAATACCTTTTTTAGTGGTTGGGTAAGTACGCTTTCCACCCCTATTCCTTCCTTTTGTGTGCATCATCCAAGTGGAGGGGAAAAAAGGGTTTCCATCAGCAATACGCCTACTTTTATAGGCGATTTGAACCCATCAGAATTTCCGGGACTTATTCGCAATCCTATTATTGTACCTAGCTGGGAAGTAGGCTCTACGGAAGATGGCTCATCGGGTGCGCCTTTGTTTGACAGCAATAATCTTGCAGTGGGAGTTATCAATGGGGGCTTAGCTAGTTGCATGAATGATGACTTCGATGCCTTTGGACCAATAGCACTGGCTTGGGAAGGTAGCGGAACACCAAATACTCGATTAAAAGATTGGCTTGATCCAGACAATTTGGGGGTTACTCAACTACAAGGATTTAAGCAAAGCAACTGTGGAAAACTAGAGCCTGTCGTTAATCCTAGTGTTGCTGTTTGTCAGGATGATGTAGCCAATTATGAAATTATATTGCGTCAAATTTTGGCTCAAAGCACATCCATAACAGCTATTGGACTACCAGAAAGCATTGGATTTAGATTTTCGAGCAGAAAAGTACAAGGTAGAGAAATCATTAACGTCCAATTAAGTAACTTATCAACATTGGCGGACAGTACCTTTGTTTGGGAATTACAAATCAAAGAGAATGAACTTACAATCCCTGTCTTGCTAAAGCTAACGGTTTTTAAAAAATCGTTAACTCCAGTCCAATTAATTAGCCCAAGTAACAAAAATGAAGCGACAGAAGATAGTCCTAATTTTATTTGGCAAGCACAGGTGGAAGGCACTATCTACGATTTTGAGTTGGCACTAGATAAAACGTTCAATAACATCATTGAGCAGCGAACAGAAATAAAAGAAAACAGCATCAATAGCATCAAGCTAAATTCTGATGTAACGTACTACTGGCGTGTGCGTGCTAAAACGCCTTGTAGTCAAAGCGATTGGTCGGCTCCATTTGAGTTCAAAACAGCTATTTGTAGTACCTTCAAGCCTAACGATTTGCCCATTAACATAAGTGCCAATATCCCTGGAGACTATGAATCAAAAGTTGAGGTCAACTTGATGGGTAAAGTCGTAGAAGTAAATGTTATGGACTTACGCGGTGAGCATAGCTGGATCAGTGATATGGAATTTGCATTAGAAAGTCCAAGTGGTACAAGGGTTCAACTCATTGACCGTCCTTGTTTTGATGAAAAAGGATTTTATTTGACACTTGACGATAAAGCCAATAGCAAGGATTTGCCTTGCCCACTCACAAACGCAAAATCCTATAAACCACTGGAATCGCTATCGAACTTTAAAAACGAACCCATAGAGGGTATCTGGAAACTGCGTTTTCGTGATAATGAAACAGAGGATGGTGGAATACTTCAAAATTGGGAACTCAGAATGTGTTATACTGAAAACACAACATCTACTGTTGCTATTGAAAAAGAAAGAACATTGTTTGAAGTGTATCCCAATCCAACCAATGGGTTAATTCATTTCTCACTTCGAGCTACTTTCTTGCCAGAAAAGATTCGAGTATTCGACTGGTCAGGTCAATTAGTTTATGCAGGCATTTATCAACCTGTAGTTCAATTAGAACATCTGCTGTCAGGTGTTTACGTTGTAGAACTAACCAGTGCTAAAAATGCCTATGCTAAAGTATTTTCAATTGTGAAATAATGTTATTTCATTGTATTATTGTGAACTAAACTTGAAAGTCCAATGAATGCTCATGAAATTGATTACCGCATATTCGGGGAAGAGATGCAATTCGTAGAGATTGAGTTAGATCCTATGGAAACTGTGATTGCAGAATCTGGTGCCTTTATGATGATGGAAGAAGGAATTGAAATGGCAACTATTTTTGGAGATGGCAGCAATACTTATGGAGGAAGCCTATTTGACAAAGTTTTATCCGCAGGAAAGCGTTTGCTCACCAACGAAAGTCTATTTATGACCGCTTATACCCATCAAGGGGTCGGCAAAAAGCGCATTTCATTCGCTTCGCCTTATCCTGGCAAAATCATTACTATTGATTTGCTGGCTTACGATGGTAAAATTATCTGTCAAAAAGATGCTTTTTTATGCGCGGCTAAAGGTGTTGCAATAGGAATAGAACTATCTAAACGCATAGGCACGGGACTTTTCGGAGGCGAAGGATTTATCATGCAAAAAATAGAGGGAGATGGATTAGCATTTCTTCATGCGGGAGGTACAATTATCGAAAAACACCTAGCTATTGGTGAAGTTCTAAAAGTAGATACGGGCTGCTTAGTTGCATTTTCGCAACAAGTAGATTATGATGTGGAATTAGTGAGAGGAGTTAAAAATATGTTTTTTGGTGGTGAAGGTTTCTTCTTTGTTCGCTTAGAAGGACCAGGAACCGTTTGGATACAATCCTTGCCATTTGCTAGACTCGCTAGTAGAGTATTGGCGAATGTTAAATTTAAATCGGGGAAAGGCGAAGGTGGGGGATTGTTAGGAGGATTAGGGAATTTACTTGACGGCGATGGATATTAAATTGCTGCTAGACCATAAACTATGCTAATACGTGAGCGATATAATGCTAAGTTCCTCAAAGAATTAGTACAACTCAACACTGCCCAACGTCGGGCAGTGGAACATATAGAAGGTCCTGTGCTAGTCATCGCAGGACCTGGCACTGGCAAAACACATATATTGTCCGCTCGTATTGGTCGCATCCTCCTTGAAACAGATACACAACCTTACAATATTTTGTGCTTAACCTTTACTGATGCTGGGGTAAGGGCTATGCGAGAGCGTTTGCTGCATTTCATTGGACCTGAAGCACATAGGGTACATATTTATACCTTCCATTCTTTCTGCAATAATATCATTCAAGACAATCCAATATACTTTGGTGCTACCCCTTTAGAACCCATCAGTGAATTGGAGCAGGTGGAACTTATTCAAGAATTGCTCAATGAACTTCCTGCCTTGCACCCTTTAAAACGCGGTCGTGGTAATCCTTACTTTTATCTTCAACACTTACTCGATTTGTTTCAGATTATGAAGCGAGAGTACTGGTCCGTAGCGTACATGGAACAGCAAATCATTGCTTATTCGCAGGAATTGCCGAACAAAAAAGAATTTATTTATCAGGTCAATCACGGTAAATTTCAAAAGGGCGATCTAAAAGAAGCAAAGTTGGAAGAAGAACGATTTAAAATGGAGCAACTTCTGGCAGCGGCGCATCTTTTTCCTATTTATCAAAAAAAGATGAAAAAAGCACGTCGTTATGATTACGACGACATGATACTTTGGGTATTACGTGCTTTCGAGAAGAAGCCTGCTTTGCTGCGTCGTTATCAAGAGCAATATTTATATTTCTTGGTGGATGAATATCAAGATACCAATGGTGCACAAAACCAAGTGTTGCAGCGATTAATGGACTTTTGGGAAGTGCCAAACGTTTTTATTGTAGGTGATGACGATCAATCCATCTATGAATTTCAAGGTGCGCGCCTAAAAAACATTCGAGAATTTTACGAAAAATATGAAGCACATCTTCAACTCATTGTCCTTACGAACAACTATCGTTCTACACAATCCATACTAGATACTGCTGCTGGATTGATAGAACGCAACGAAAAACGATTGCTCAACGACTTGCAAACGTTAGGGCTACAAAAGAAATTAATTGCTACGCACAAAGAATTTAGCCAGCTCAAAATTCAACCCCAAATTGTAGAATTCCCCAATCGTTTGCAAGAGGATTTAAGCATTGTGCAGCAAATTGAAG
>DAITMC010000011.1:27035-30748 GCA_036835365.1 Saprospiraceae bacterium | reverse complement strand
CATTAGCGTCCTTAATACCATATTTTTGCTGCCAAACTGGAATTTTTTCTGGACTACCTGTAACAATACCCGCTAAGTAACAATTTTGAGTGAGTTGCAATGCAGGGGCAAGTTGTCCAGAGCTATATCCACCAAGTCCAACTAGCGCAACACCTAGTTTTTTTTCACCATTCGGTGCTGTTTTACTTTGCTGCTGTTTAGGTAAATGACAATTTATTAGCAGTGATGAGGTGGTTAATGCAGCATAATGCAAGAATTTTCTTCTGTTTAACGACATAGCAAGCGAATTTTAATGTGTATCAATTTTTTTTAAGTAGTATGCTACCAAAGAAACGTTGCAACAGAAATTTTTATCAAAAATTGAACCGCTGCTCTTCATCTCGTTGCTGTTCCCACTTCTTACGCTCGAAAGTATCTTGTCGGAGGAAAAAATCGCTATCTAACTGATTTTTTTCCTCTTCCCATGAATATTTCTGGGCTTCTTCATCTTGCTCTATGGTGTCTTTGTATAAAAAAGCAACAAAAATACCAACTAGACCACCTAATAAATGACTTTCCCATGAAATACCTTCTTGATTGGGTAAGACCCCTAAAAACATTCCACTATAAAGTAGGGTAACAATTAAAGCCAAGATAATGGCTTTTAGACTTCTTCTAAAAATGCCCATCCAAAATACGAAGGAAACTAAACCATATACTACGCCGCTAGCGCCAATGTGAAAAACATTTCCTCTTGCGAAAAGCCACACACTAAGACCTGTCAAAAGATAAATCAATATAAAACTCTTTATGGCTATTCTTCGATAAAAAAATAGGATAATAACACTCAATACAAAAAGAGGGACAGAGTTGGAGATAAGATGTGCAAAATCACCATGGATAAGTGGAGCAAGTAAAACCCCCTTCAACCCTTCTATATTTCTAGGAAGTAGCCCTAAGAAGCCAAAGTCAATATAAAATAAAGTTTGAATAGCTTGAATGAGCCATATCAGCATTAAAAACTGAAAAGGCATTTTTATGCTGCTATACAACCGTTGCTGCGAACTTTTAAGTGTATCCATAACATGAAAGTAACAAGGATTGCTGTTAATCTGTTGTTCAACAATATTGTAATTTTTTGTTTGGATAAGTAAAAGTAGAATTTTTCACCCCTTTCTTTTGTAAAAAATGACAAAAACCAAACAGAAGAGCAAGAAAATCTGCACGAGCATCATCAAAGTATCTATCGCTGCTTTTGAATGTCCTTCATTTTAAAAGTAAAGGAGCGCAATCCTTTAAGTTCTGCTTGGCGTGTAAATTGGGCTACGGTAACAGTGTGAGTGCCTAATTCATTGAAATAAGCGTTTTGCTGCAACACTACGCTCAGTTGGCAAATTTCACGACCACATTTGCCGTACCATTGACCTGTCTGATCTGCAAAGTCAATATTCACGACACGGTTATTGTGCGCACCTGAGGGATATTGAGTATCAAAATAAGTGTAGATATTCTGAAATGGATAATCCTTTGTATGTTCGATTTCTAAGGAAAGTTCGTACAATTTTGTGGTGTCTTCAATTGGTATTTCAAAACGAATACTATCGCCATAAGACCATGTTTCTTCCAATCGAATTGTTTTTTTATATAAAAACTGCTCTTGACAACTTGACAAAAATAGTAGTAAAAAAAAGCCTAGCAAGGTTAAGTAATTCATACTTCATTATTTATGGAGCAAACTTAGCGATTAACTTAAAAATTGTGCTTTTTTGTGAAGATTTGTAAAAAATGATTATTAAGGAAAAAAGATATAACCATGAAACTCATCATCATCAACGGACCCAACCTTAATTTGCTGGGTAAGCGCGAACCAAATATTTACGGTAGTCAATCTTTTGAGCAATTTTTTGAAAGCCTGCAACAACAATTCGGTAGTGCCATTGAGTTGTCCTATTTTCAGAGCAATAGCGAGGGAGCAATTATAGACAAAATCCACGAAGTAGGATTTACGCACAGCGGTATTATTCTCAATGGTGGAGCTTATACTCACACCTCTATTGCGATTGCTGATGCGATTGCAGCAGTAGCAGCGCCTGTTGTGGAAGTACATATCTCAAATGTATATGCAAGAGAATCCTTTAGGCATCATTCCCATTTTTCGGCTAAATGCAAAGGGGTGATTGTTGGCTTAGGGCTGCAAGGTTACACCCTAGCCATTCTTTCCTTTATTTTAGGGGACAGGGCGCAAGGGAATAACGTCCAAGTCTAACAAGCGCAAGCGATATTTTCGCTTCATTTTCTTTACATTTTTCTTGAATAGCTGGCGCACTACTATGGCAGTTGCTACCGCCACCCCTGCCGGAATAAGGATCAATTTCCAAGAGGCTCTAGTATTAGTTTGATTTTGGTTAATGATAATGTCATCTACAATTTGAGACCGATCAATCAAGCCAAAAAATATCCACCCCCCTGAAAATACATACAACTGATTACTAACCTTTCTCGACCAATTTTGGTTATTAGTAAACTTTAAAGCCACAATATCTTGTACTTTTACCAAACGATTTTCAAATAAAATAATGCTAACCTCTGGTTTAACATCTACGATACCTGATTTATACCATTCGTCATCACCCGATACTTTATAAGTAAGTTCATCACCAATAGTAAACTTTTGCGTCTTAGGATTTCCCCGTTTTTCGAGTTGTACTACTTTTTGTCCAAACAAAAACGCAGGTAACAAGCAACATAAAAGAAGATAATATCTCATGTTTTAGATGTTTTAGTAAAGTGCTACTTTTGAACGATAAGTGTTCGTTGCTCCAAAAATTTTTTATTAATTTTCAACATACTTTTTTCAATCTGCTTGAAAGTCATTAGTTCCTTTGCTGTGTAAATTATTAGAAAAGCATATTGGTTTGCCTCGCCTTCTAACGCTTCATACAGAACAGCCTTATGCAGTCGCCACGCCTCTTTTACCAAGCGTTTCACCCTATTTCTATCCACAGCACGCTTAAATTTTTTTTTGGAAACACTGACTGTGAACTGAACGGGAAATTCGCTCCACCTTTTTTCCATAGGGGCATACACTAGGCGCAACGGATACGCCCCAAAGGATGACCCAGTTTTAAACAACTGCTCAATTGCTGTTCGGCTTTTTAATCGCTCTCCTCGTTTAAATGTTTGCTCCAAAAACGCTGATTCTATTTTTATTTGCAACAATAATACAAAAGGGATAGTTCTTTTGGTAAATTTATAAAATAAATGATTAGAGTTGAAGAACACCACGTCGTTACGATTACTTACGAACTTCGAGATGGAGATGCAAATGGCGAATTGATGGAGCGGATGGATGCCAACTATCCATTTACTTTTTTATTTGGCTCGGGGGCCTTGCTTCCCAAGTTTGAACAGTATCTGTATGGACTTTCTGAAAAGGATAGTTTTGAGTTTATTTTGGAAGCAGCGGATGCCTACGGCGAAATTGAGGAAGGTGATATTTTGGATATTCCTCGCGCTGTTTTTCAAATTGATGGTGCCGAGCCACCAAATCTACTCGTTGAAGGCAACTTCGTTAGGCTTACAGATGATAAAGGCAAGCACCATAACGGTAAGGTATTGAGCTTCAACGATTTTAAAGTAAAAGTAGATTTCAATCATGTGATGGCTGGCAAAGATTTACACTTCAAAGGAGCAATCCTCAACATCAGAAAAGCCACTGTGGATGAATTAATTCG
>DAITMC010000011.1:21440-26935 GCA_036835365.1 Saprospiraceae bacterium | reverse complement strand
CAATCAGGTGATAAAGTGCTGACCGCAGGAAATATTTATGGAGGCACTACCGAACTTTTACTAAAAGTGCTACAACCACTTGGCATTCAAATTGAAACCATCAAAATCAATGACTTAGCAAAAGTAGAACAAGCACTTTATAACGACCCTGCTATTAAAATGATTTACTTTGAAACGCCAGCCAATCCAACTTTAGCTTGTGTGGATATGAAAGCCGTCTCCGATTTGGCAAAGGATTATAAAAAATGGGTGGTCGTGGACAATACTTTCTGTACGCCTTACTTGCAACAGCCATTAAGATTTGGTGTAGATTTTATAGTTCATTCTACCACAAAATACCTCAATGGTCATGGCAATTCCATTGCTGGTGCGTTAGTGGGAAAAGACATGGATTTAATGCAAGGGCGCATTTTTCAGACGATGAAATTACTAGGCACTAATTGCAATTCTTGGGATGCTTGGTTGACCTACAATGGTATGAAAACCTTAGAGTTGCGTATGCAACGTCATAGCTCCAATGCCTTGCAAATTGCTCGATTTCTGAAGACCCACGAAGCAGTAGCTCAAGTAAATTATACAGGACTGGAATCGCATCCTGACTACGAATTGGCTAAAAAGCAGATGCGAATGCACGGCGGAATGTTGAGTTTTGAACTGAAGGGCGGATTAGCGGCTGGAGAAGAATTTATTGATCGCCTCAAGTTTTGTACTATCGCACCAACACTCGGCGATGTAGATACTTTAGTAATGCACCCTGCAACTATGTCGCATATTAACATACCTAGAGAAATTCGCTACGAAAATGATATTACAGATGGTCTAATTCGACTTTCCATAGGCATCGAAAATGTGGACGATATTCTAGTAGATTTGATACAAGCATTGAGTTAATTACTTTACTTTAAAAAACATTGTGATAAATGACTTTAATTTATCATAATGTTTTACACTTTCGCCATCAACCGTGCGCCTTCGTCAATTGCTCTTTTAGCATCCAGTTCTTTAGCTTCATTAGCTCCACCAATCAGATGTACCGGCATACCTGCATTTTTTAGTGGGGCATAAAGTTCTTGTAATGGCATTTGCCCAGCACAAATGATAATGTTGTCCACAGTCAGCACCTGCTGTTTTCCATTCACGGTGATATGCAGCCCTTCATCGTCAATTTTGTCATATTGCACTTCACCCATCATGTGAACGCCTTTGTTTTTTAGGCTTGCGCGGTGTATCCATCCTGTTGTTTTGCCTAAGTCCTGCCCATGTTTTCCTTTGGAGCGTTTGAGTAAATAAATTTTTCTGGCTGGGGCAGCAATGTTTGGCTCTTTTAATGCACCCCTTTTTTCGTATTTCATGTCAATACCCCATTCTTGCATAAACGCCATTTTGTCCAATGCAGTGGAATGCGATGCTTTATCGTGGGTTAAAAACTCAGTAACATCAAAGCCAATTCCTCCCGCACCAATAACGGCGACCTTATCCCCAACAGATTTTTGATGGAGCAACACATCAATATAGCTCATCACCTTCGGATGGTCAATACCTAGTATGTTAGGAGTTCTCGCTCTTACACCAGTAGCAAGCACTACTTCATCGAATTGCTGGTTAATTAAAAAATCGGCATTTACCGAAGTGTTTAGATGCAAATGCACACCTGTTAATTCTACTTGCTTTTTGAAATAGCGCAATGTTTCATAAAATTCTTCCTTACCTGGAATGCGTTTTGCCATATTGAATTGACCACCAATTTCGTGGCTAGCCTCAAACAAATGCACTTCATGCCCTCTTTGAGCCGCGACTGTACTCGCAGAAAGCCCTGCGGGACCTGCACCAACTATTGCTATTTTCTTCTTTTTGGTCGTGGGTAAATATTGTAGCTCTGTTTCGTGGCACGCTCTTGGATTGACAAGGCAGGAACAAATTTTCTTTTGAAAGGTATGGTCTAAACAAGCCTGATTGCAGGCAATGCAAGTATTAATTTCTTCCACTCGATTTTCCATTGCTTTTTTGACAAACTCTGGGTCAGCGAGGAATGGACGTGCTAAAGAAACTAAATTGGCTACCCCGTCAGCAATAATTTGTTCGGCAATTGCTGGGGTGTTGATGCGATTAGCTGTTACTATTGGAATATTTACTTTCCCCATCAAGCGTTGCGTAACCCAACTAAAGCCAGCGCGAGGCACCATAGTAGCAATAGTAGGTACTCTAGCTTCATGCCACCCAATGCCTGTATTGATGATACTTGCTCCAGCATCCTCAATCGCAAGGGCAAGTTGCTCTACTTCTTCCCATGTACTACCACCAGGAATTAGGTCTAGCATAGAAAGGCGATAAATCAAAATAAAATGTTGCCCTACGGCTGCTCTTACCTGCTTAACAATTTCAATTGGAAATTGAATTCGATTTTCATAGTTGCCGCCCCATTTATCTTTGCGTTTGTTGGTGTGTTCAACAATAAATTGATTGATAAGATAGCCCTCCGAACCCATAATCTCTACCCCGTCGTAGCCAGCATCTTGCGCTAATTTTGCGGTAGTTACAAAATTGCGGATAGTGCGCTCTACCCCTCTTGAGGTCAAGGCTCTAGGCGTAAATGGCGTGATAGGCGATTTTATTTTAGAAGGCGCAACCAATAAAGGATGATAACCATATCTGCCAGCATGAAGAATTTGCATAGCAATTTTTCCACCTTCTTGGTGTACTGCTTGAGTAATGATTTTGTGTTGACTTACTTCGCGACTGTTGGTAAGTTTGCCAGAAAAAGGAGCCACCCAGCCCTCTCGATTAGGGGCTATACCGCCCGTGATGATGAGTGCTACTTGGGCTTTTGCTCGCTCAGCATAAAAAGTAGCAAGGCGATTAAAGCCATTTTTAGTTTCCTCCAGTCCAGTGTGCATTGAACCCATAATAACCCGATTTTTCAGTTGGGTAAAACCTAGATCTAGTGGCGATAGTAAATTTGGATAACTCATTATTTAATGGCTAAGAGTTGACGATAATTTTATGCTTTATTTTCATCGGGAAAGAAGTGCCTCAGATGATTTATACATCAATGTAAAACTAGCCAAGTTAAATGATAAAACAAAATATTAATAGCGAATTTTCGCTACAATTATTTTTTGTAAACGCATAAGGACTGGACGCAATATAAAGTTTGAATAAAAGTTGATACAGCCTGTCCTATTTTTTGTTGCGCCAATATTCCACAATAGAAACAATAGAAAACAACATTAAGAAGCCATAGACTATGTCTTCAAAAGGAATGGAAAGTATGCGAAAATTCAAATATTCCTCTGGATTGTAAAGCACGATAGGCGCTTTTGTATAGCCACCTGTTAATATCCCATCTACGATTAAAAACGGAATAAGGATGAAAATGAAAGCAAGATAAAAGCGGCTACGATAGCTACCATCAAGAAAAAGTACATGATAGAAGATAAACGCACCTGTGAGCAAAAAAGTAGTAGAAGTGTAAATTTTATCCCAAAAGGCGAATCCACCAATAAGTAGTGCTGTTATCAAAATCATAGAAATAAGATTTTCCACTTGGGCAAGCAGATCTTTTTTGACATAGTAATTCAAGGATTCATAAATAACCATTGAACAAAAAGGAATAATCAAAAAGAAAAGCCATTCCTCGAAAGGTAATCCTAAAAATCGAATGCCGATGTAATAGTCTGCATTAAAACGCCAAACATACATTTCTGTAAATACAATATCCCAAGCTACGAAAATGCTACCTACAATTAACGTTGCGGGGATTAAATATTTCCATGTCTTATAATACCTCACTCTTTTATCAAAGCTCAAAACGAAGACAGAAAGAAAAGACACCACCAAAGTAAGCAGGTAAAGATAAGGCGTTTCCAGCATTGGAATTAAGCGTGTGGTAGGCACATTGTAAATCATATCCTCAGTGAGTTTTTCATAACTGAACCACTGGATAGCTACCAACATTAAAGGAATGACGATAAGGCTTATTCTACCCAACCAATAAGACATGAGTGTTTTTTCTTTTGTCAATATTTGTTCCATTTACAATAAATTTAAGCTATTGCGCAAAGCAGAACTAAATAGCAACATGACCTTTTTCCTGTCGTTTACTCTTATTCGTTCCTCTTTTACTTGACTTACTGGAGCGTGTTTAATCTTTTGAAACAAATTCGTGTAGTAAACATAAGCAAGATAAACGCCAAAGCGAGCACCTTTAGGCAATTTCACAATACCCAGATAAGCATCGTCAAAATCTTTTTTTATGTCTGCTTCAATTGTTATTTTATCTTCCTGCGTAAAGTTGGTGAAGTCAATACCTGGAAAATAAACTCGCCCACGCTCTTGGAAATCACTTTTCATATCGCGCAAGAAATTAATCTTCTGAAAGGCAGCGCCTAAACTACAAGCAGGAGCTTTTAATTGCTCGTACATTTCCTTATTACCTTCGCAAAAAACCCTTAAACACATCAAACCAACCACTTCAGCAGAACCGTAAATATATTTTTTGTACAGTGAATCTTCGTAATTCGTGAAATGCAAATCCATTTCCATACTATCTAGAAAAGCATCTATCAACTCCGTTTCGATGTGGTACTGGTGTACTACTTGCTGAAAGGCATGAAGCACAGGATTTAAGCTAATTTTGTTTTGAATGGCTTTATACGTATCTACTCGAAATTCATTGAGCAATTCCGCTTTAGGGTAGTTGTGAAAAGTATCTACAATTTCATCTGCAAATCTGACAAAGCCATAAACAGCGTAAATAGGCATTCTAAACTTTCGATCAAAAACGCGGATTCCCATTGAAAAGGAAGTGCTGTAACGATTGGTAATCAACTGGCTGCATTGTTGACAAACCTGATTATAAAGTGATAACATAGGCTTTGATGTTTTCTCTTGAACCATCTTGTGAATGATTAAGGTTTTATTACTTTAAAAATTTCTTCTGCTACGACCTGCCCAGAAATTAATGAAGGCGGTACTCCTGGACCAGGTGTCGTCAATTGACCAGTGAAAAAGAAATTGCTAATGTGCTTGCTCTTTAATTTAGGTTTTAAGAAGGCAGTCTGCATTAATGTATTTGCTAAACCATAAGCATTTCCCTTGAACGCATGGTAGTCACTAACAAAATCCTTATGTGCAAAGGAGCGCTTGTATATGACCGCATCTCGAACCGACTGTCCTGTTAATTCCTCCAGCCTATCCATTACGACATGATAGTATTTTTCTCGAATCGCTTCACTATCTTCCAACCCTGGAGCTGTTGGCACAAGAATGAATACATTTTCCATACCTACTGGTGCTACGCTTGCATCTGTTATGGATGGTACACAAACATAAAACAACGGTTGACTAGGCCACTGTGGGTTTTCGTAAATTTCAATTGCATGTTGGTGGAAGTCTGCATCAAAGAATAAGTTATGGTGATGCAAACGCTCCAATTTCTTATTCAAGCCAAGATAAAAAAGTAATGAAGAAGGTGCCATTGTTCGCTTTTCCCAATA
>DAITMC010000011.1:0-21340 GCA_036835365.1 Saprospiraceae bacterium | reverse complement strand
TCAAGCCAAGATAAAAAAGTAATGAAGAAGGTGCCATTGTTCGCTTTTCCCAATAATCGGAAGAATATCGGCGATGCTCTGGCTGCAACACTTGTTGTTCCAAATGGTGATAATCTGCACTCCCTACAATAGCGTCTACTTGATATTCATGATTTTGCGTCATTACTTTTGTGGCATGACCATTCGGGACATAAATTTGTTTAACTTCCTGATTGAGCAGAATTTTCACCCCTTTTTCTTCTGCCAAACGCACCATACCTTCCACAATCTTGTGCATTCCACCCAAAGGATACCAAGTGCCAAGTGCCATATCTGCATAATTCATCAAACTGTACATGGCAGGTGTTTTTTCTGGCGTTGCACCTAAAAAAAGCACAGGAAACTCCAATAGTTCAATCAACTGCGGATGTTTGAATAACTTTCTCACACTAGTAGCGATGGAACTAAACATTTGCAGTTTCAAAGCACTGGATAAAATGCGTAAATCCGCAAATTCAAAAATAGAGTGACTCGGTTTATGGACAAATTCACTCATGCCCACTTCGTACTTGTATTGTGCTTCGCTTAGAAACTGCTTTAATTTGCTGCCGCTTCCTGCCTCATAACGTTCAAACATCGCTATTAATTCGTCCATTTTTGCGGGCACTTCCATCACATCATTTTTTCCAAAATGAACGGTGTAAGAAGGATCAAGTCGAATTAATTCGTAATAGTCAGATACTTTTTTTCCAAAGCGATTGAAATAGGCTTCAAATACATCGGGCATCCAATACCAACTTGGTCCCATGTCGAACATGAAGCCTTCTGCCTCAAATTTTCTGGCTCGTCCACCTGGAACACTGTTTTTTTCTAGCACAGTAACCTCAAATCCTTTATCTGCCAACGTGGTAGCCGCAGCTAAGCCAGAAAACCCCGAACCGATAACAATTACTTTTTTTGCCAAAACAGGATGTTTATTTATGTCCAATAATAAGGTATCCGCCGAAAGGCTGTTCTGTAAACAACGGAGAATAAACAGAGGCTAGAAGAATTTGTTTATCATTTTCCAAATGAGCGCATCAAAATCTGATTCGCTTTTTCATACTCAAGTGCAAATAGTAAAAAAAAAGCTCCCACTTTCGTAGGAGCCAATAACGTATGAAACTTTACTCTCACTGATTTGCTTCTTTAGGTTTATTTGAGAGGATTATTTTTTTTGATTACATATATAATACGCAAGAATAGCCATACAAGTTGCACAATCTACCCAATTTCGGGGTATTGTTTTGAAAGTTTAGCATATTGTTAACATTGAACAGCAATTTTATGATGGCTTATGCCGTAATCCTTTCTAAATGTTCCTTTTTAGGCAGGAGGGATTTACCTTTGTTACTAAAATTATTCATTCAACTTTATGTACGATAAATTGAAAGAATTGGATTTTTACAAAACATCTAAGTTTTATTTATCCAATCAACCCACAAAAGAGGACATTGCTGCGCTTAGGGCTTTAATTCGCTACCATGAATGGCGATATTACATTAAAGACAATCCAGTCATCAGTGATACTGAATATGATAAACTGTACAAAAAGTTGGAAGCACTTGAACAAACATATCCTGAATTAATTACTCCTGATTCGCCAACGCAGCGTATTTCTGATGACCTTACCAGCGAGTTTCCAAGCGTAGTTCATCTTGCCCCCATGCTTTCACTTGCCAATTCTTACAATGCAGAAGATTTGCTAGAATGGGATGAGCAAATAAAACGAATTGTGAATATAGCGGCTACATCGCCAATCGAATATGTAGTAGAGCCTAAATTTGATGGCGGAAGCATTGCTTTAGTTTATGAAAATGGTTATTTAGTGAGAGCGGCAACAAGAGGCAATGGAAAAGAAGGGGAAGAAATTACAAAAAATGCACGCTCCATTCCTTCGATTCCATTAAAAGTTGATTTTTCTACACTAGGTTATCATCAAGTAGAAGTTAGAGGGGAAGTGTTGATTAAAAAGTTAGTTTTTCGACAAATAAATGCCGAACGAGAGACGGAAGGTTTCACCTTATTTGCGAATCCAAGAAATGCTGCCACTGGAGGCCTACGGACTAAAGACGCACGCGAAACCGCCAAGCGGCAAATGGATGCTTTTATGTATCAAATTGGAGTACTCACTAATGAAAAGGGCGAAAATCTGCTGCCTGAAGTAGGCACACAGGCTCAAAGTATTATTTTACTTGACCAAATGGGGTTCAAAGTGCCTAAAGTGGAAGAGGAATTTAAAGTGTGTCCCAACATTCAAGCAGTCATAAATTATTGTTTGCAGTGGCAAGAAAACAGAGAACACTATGAATACGAAGTGGACGGAATGGTCGTAAAAGTTAATGATTTAGCACTTCAACAACGATTGGGGGTAACTAGCCATCATCCACGCTGGGCAATTGCATTCAAATTTAAAGCCAAACAAGCTACCAGCAAATTGCTACACGTTGATTTTCAAGTGGGTAAAGTGGGGTCTATCACACCCGTGGCTAAAATAGAGCCTGTTGCCTTGGCAGGTGTTACAGTGAGTTCGATTTCTTTGCACAATGAGGAATTTATTAAAAGTAAAGATATTCGACTAGGCGACACCGTGCTGGTGGAAAGAGCGGGTGATGTAATTCCTTACATCGTCAAACCTATGGAAGATTTGAGAGATGGAACAGAACAAGCCATCGAATTTCCGTTGAATTGTCCAGTTTGTACTACGCCGTTAGTGAAGCAAGTATCGGAAGCCGCTTGGCGTTGCTTGAATTACGACTGTGAGGCACAGGTACTTCAGCGGATGATTCACCATGTGAGCAAAAACGCTATGGATATTGATGGTTTTGGAAAATCTTATATTGAGCGTTTTCATCAACTGGGTTGGCTAAAAGACTTAGCCGATATTTATGACCTTGATTACGAAAAAATAGCCGCTTTAGAAGGATTTGGTAAAAAATCAGCAGAGAATTTAAGGAGTGCCATTGAAAAAGCAAAGGCGAATCCTATTCATCGCTTATTGCATAGTTTAAGTATTCATCATTTAGGACAAAAAGCCTCTAAATTAATTGCTGCGGAAATCAATCATGTTCTCGATTTACAACATTGGACAGTGGACGATTTTACCCACATCAAAGATATTGGACCGGTGGTAGCAGAAAATGTGATTGCCTTTTTTCAAACGCCAGTTTATATTGCGCTTTTGCAAAAGATGGAGTTATTAGGTGTTAATCTTACGCAAACAATAGAAGACCAAGCCAAAAAACTTGTCGCAGATGGACCTCTTTCTGGAAAAACCATTTTATTTACTGGAACATTGCAAAATATTGGCAGAAAAGAGGCACAAGAAAAAGCAGAGGCACTCGGCGCAAAAAATGCCAGTGCAGTGAGTTCAAAATTAGATATTTTAGTGGTAGGCGAAAAGGCAGGCTCAAAGCTAAAAAAAGCACAAGCACTGGGTACGATTCAAATTTTGACTGAGGAGGATTTTTTAAGGCTGGTGCAGGGCTAAAAATCCTTTTAGAACTTTCATATTTGTATTTTATTGATTTTTGAATCAAAATAAATGACAAATCGTACAAATACTTAAACAATGTATGAACTATGAAAAAGCTACTTTTTGTATTGGTGGCACAATTATTTTTTTACGTCATCGCTTTCACTCAAATTTGCCCTGATAAATCTATTGAACCTTTCTGCCCAGATGCGGGGCTAATGCCTTCGTTAACTGATAATCCAGATATTACGATTACTTCCAGTTCTGGTGTTCGATTAAGTGAAATAGTGGATGGGGACGAAACAACACATTGGGTTTCTACTAATCCTATTCCATTTGATTTTGTGGCACGAGAAGACCAAAATATTTTTATCAATAATTCTCTTGTTTGTACTGCTTCCAATTTGGTTGGAAACTGTGATGCTGTAAATGATTTGGACTACAATTCAAGTGTAAAAGTGAATGCTCATAACGGAGTGGCTAGTTTAACGCTAACTTTTCCTTTTACCCAGCTAATTGGTATTTCCGTTAAAATAGGTGGTAGCGAGCCAGTTACTATTGTTGGAATTGACCGAAACAATGTAGAAGAAATAGTCGGCATCTATTCTATTGAAACAGGGGAAAATTACACTTTTCAATTTTTTAATACCTTTATTTTTACGGCAAAAGCATTGCGCTTTGAAAGTACTGCCAGTTTTGAGTTTTTTGAAATTGGTGCTTTAGCAAATAGCCCTACGGAATACATCATCATTGATTTTAAAACATTAGTAGATATCCGTCAGATTTATACGAAACATTATAGCGGAGTGAACAGTGCAGGTAAAGCTACTGCGGAACGAATCAAGGTCTTTTTAAGTCAAGATAGTTTATATTGGCATTGTGTAGGTGATTTAGAACCTGAGCCGACGCAAATTATTGCAACAGATTTAACCACAACAGAATGTGCTCGCTACATCAAAATAGAATATCAAGTTGTACCACAACCTGACCAAAAAGTGTGGTTTTTTGAAATAGATGCCTATGGTGAAATGGGACGTTACGGCGACAGACCCGCAGCACAGCCCAGTAAAGTTACCGTATCAGAGTTATTGGGAATCAATGGTTTATATGGTTGGGGGACAGGTCGCATATCCTCTGAAGCAGACGGAGGTAGCCCTGAAAGATACCGCCCCGTAGCTACTCATGCGCGGAACTATCATTTCATGGATTTTGATGCGATTGAAGTAACTCAATCGCCACCTATGTTTGCGCACATTGCCGACCCTGATTTGCCTCCTTATTTTGAAAATATGCTCATCCCTCAAAAAGCATTTCCCGAGCCACCCATACAAAAACCTTTAGTAAATTGGTTGCTAGAATACAACGAATGGAACTACGCCGATCTTAGCATTCAAGCCTGTATTACTTTTCATCAATTAGATGCTAAAGGCGATAAATGGGATCAAATATTTGATGAACAAGGTTATTTAAAATCTGCAAGAAGATATGGGCAAGCATTTGCAAAATATTTCGGACCGAGTTCGACAGCTACTTTTGATGGTGAAAAACATTTTTCCATCCCCGTAGTCGAAATTGGCAATGAGCCTTGGCGGTATGATGCTAAACTGTATAAAAACATTCTGCAAGGTATGGCACAAGGTTTGAAAGAAACTGATCCAGAAATAAAGGTTTTGCCTTGTGCCTTACAGGCGGCTGATAAAGACGTGGAAGTGAATATTGATGGTATTACTAAAAATTATATGGGTGCGAGAATTAAAGCATCCACACTTCCCAAATTGGACGGACTAAATATCCATTTGTATAGTTACATCACAAATCCATTGGGCAAACAGCTTGGAACTTATCCTGAACATAAAAATTCTACCTTCAACGAGGTACATAACGCTATCAGGTGGCGCGACCACAATCTTCCCAATAAGCCTATTTACTGTACAGAGTGGGGTTGGGATCACGATAGCCCAAATACTGAACCTTGCCTTAATGATGAGTGCGTATCCGAAAATGCAGCAGTGGCTTATGCTACACGCGGTGCGTTACTCTTGCTTCGATTGGGAATTGAGCGGGCTAGCTGGTATTTTTATGGAGATACTGAACCTGTTGCTACTCATTCAGAAACAGGTCTGCCTTATACTTCTCGTTACTGGCGCTCTGGATTAACAGGCTCTATTCGTACTGGTTTTGCAAAGAAGCGTAGTTTCTATGCCTTAGAAAGCTTGATGAAAATAGTAGGCGATAAAAAATTTTTATACACGCTTCAAGAAGATGAAACCGCTTGGGTCTATGTTTTGGGTGATAATCTTCAAACACCCACTCATTTAATAGCTTGGCGACCAACCGATGGCGATGATACCAACTTGATTGAATTGGATGTACTAGGCAATTTTATCCCTATTAGTGCGGTGCAACTTAATGGCGAGTCAGGCGAAGGAACAACCGTAGAATTGCCTAAGTACAAAAAGGATAGAATGAACATTAAAGTAAGTACAATTCCAACAGTAATTGAGGTTACGCCGTGTAGCAACTGCCCCGATGTTGTTGTAATTAGTCCAAAAGTTTTTTTGCAAGGAGCTTATCAAACATCCCAGTCCTTGATGAGCGAGGCTCTTCGAGCAGCGGAGTTAATTCCTGCTTTGGAAGTAACGCCTTCTACTGATGCACTTGGCGTTCGTACTGTACATCCTAGAATTTTCAAAACGAGCACCAATGATGCCATAGTAGATGCAGTAAGTGTGGAATTGCGAAGTAGTGCTAATCCCAATATTATACTGGCTTCCCGCGCTGCTTTTGTTCAAAGAGATGGGGATGTAGTAGATATTGATGGTATTTCGCCTGTCAGTTTTTATGGCTTTGCGCCTGATAATTATTATGTTAGCATCAAACATCGCAATCATTTGGGAATAATGACGCAAGCACCGGTTTCATTGAGTGGGTGGTAAGCAGATTGCAACATTGTTTATTTGTTTATATGACACTAATCAATGGACAAATTTAACTGCCTATTCGTTTAACTGTTCAGTAACATATTAATGGCAGCAACATTAGTCCAAAAAAACGAATAACCTGTGTACCAAAACATTAGGGTATATTGGTTCGTATTCCCTTAAATTAAAGACCAAGAATGGTTTATGGGTGATTACACAAAATTGAGTTATAAATATATGGGGTTTAATCATCTGATAAAGAGACCATTAAACCCCAAACATCTAACTGTTAATGCTCGTTATACACTTACGTTACGGTTTACTGCTTTTCTTCTTTTCTGCTCCGACAAAGTCACCTGCTTTCACGAAGGTCATCTTGTTGAGGTCAACATATTTCTTCATGGCAGCATTGATTTGCGCTGGTGTTAGATTAGCAATTTTTTCTTCCATTGCTACATCCCACATCATAGTGCGGTCTAGGAAAAGATTGCCGTCTAATTTACTTACTAAAGAGCGGTCTTGTGCACGATTCAACGCCTGCGATTCCAACCAACCTTTTTTAGCCATTGCTACTTCTTCCTCTGTGAAACCATCTTTAAGAACTTTTTCTATCTCTTCTTTAAATGCGTTTTCTACCGCATCTCTATTTTCAGGCGCATAAATGGCGTAGCCACCCAGTGTAGCCGATTCATCTAAACTACTTGCATTGAAAAATGACCCTACACCATAGCTCAACCCCTCTTTTTGGCGAATCCTATCTGCTAAACGTGAAGAGATGCCCCCACCGCCAAGCATGTAATTGCCTAACATTAGGGCTGGATAATCAGGATGCTGATCGTTAATTTTGATTTTCATTCCTGCCAAAAACATGGCATTGGGCTTATCTGGTGCTTCAATATTAACATTTTCTGATTTATTAGCAATAAATGGATTATCAATTCTTTTATAAGGCACAGGACTATTCCAGTCTTTAAATTGTTCAATTATCACCTCTTTTACAGCCTCTTCGTCAAAATCACCGACAATAGAAACATTAGTGCCGCCTTTAGCTGCACCCATAACGTCCTTGTAAAATGCTTTTATATCTTCCAACGTTACTTTTTTGATGGCTTCAATTTGCTCTTCCATTGTCATGTTGTAGCGAATATCTGTTTTAGGATATGGACTCAAAAGGGCAGTAAATTTATCGTTTGCCAAACCCATTGGGTCAGAGAGATTTTGCTCCAAACCTGCTAACTGTTCTTCTACTAATTTAGTAAATTCTACCTCGTCAAAAGCAGGCTCTTTTAGGATTTCACTGAGTAACTCCACTACGGAAGGAAGATGCTTATACTCTGTCTCAATTCTAGCAGAAACGATTGAACCTGAGCCAAATATTCTAAGCGTAGCATTTATTTTATCCAACTCATCTTGAATTTGTTGGCGCGTTCTATTTTTTGTCCCCTTATCCAGCATGGATGCCGCCAAACTACCAACAGTCATTTTATCCTTCAACACCTCTTCATTTCCAAATCGGAAAGTAAAGTAAGCCGACACCGCATCTCCTCTATTTTCTTTAGGTAGAAAAGCAAATTTTATGCCGTTTTCTGTTTCGCCCTTAATGGTGCGTGCATCAATGTTGGCTGGCGTTGGATCAAACGTTTCACCTGCTGCAATTACCTCGCGACCTTGATAGTTCGCCACTAATTCAGCAACGTTCGGCGCATCTGGAATGTCAGCTCTTTCCGGTTCGGGTGTAGGTAAGAACATTCCGATAGTTCTATTATCTGGCTTAAAATATTTTTTAGCGACTTGCACTACTTCTTCTAGGGTAACCGCCTCTATTCTATCGCGATTCAAGAAGAATAAACGCCAATCGCCTTGTGCAATATACTCACTCATTGTCAATCCTACACGATCTGTATTTTTGTAAGACAAATCTAAAATCTTCAATATTCTAGCTTTTGCCCGGTCAACTTCTTCTGGCGTTGGCGGATTAATCGTCAGGCTATCCAACGTACTCAACATCGCCTCTTTTGCCGCTTCAAGAGAATTTTCTTTACGCACATCAGCACTCATATACAGGAATCCTCCCTCCTTGAGGGAAGGCGCAAACCCCCATTGCACCGATGCTTTTTTGGATTCTATCAATGCTTTATATAATCTGCCAGAAGGCTCATTAGTAAGCAGTTCATCAATGATGGCAATAGCAGCATAATCTTCATGTGCACCTGGTGGCGTGTGGTACATACAAGAGACTACCTGCACATCCCCTGTTCGGCGCAGCGTTACCATGCGTTCCCCATCTTGAGTAGGCTCTTTGGTGTAAGTCGGAAAAATATATTCTTCAGAGCGAGGAATTTTACTGAAATACTTATCTACCATTTCAATGGCTTTAGCCTCATCAATTTTTCCTGCTACCAACAATACAGCATTATTCGGCTGATAATATCTTCTATAAAAGGCTTGCAAACGATCAATAGGCACATTTTCAATATCAGAGCGTGCGCCGATTGTGGACTGACCGTAATTATGCCATAAGTACGCCGTAGAAAGCACACGCTGCAATAAGATATTGGAAGGATAATTTTCGCCAGATTCAAATTCATTGCGTACTACGGACATTTCACTATCCAAGTCTGACTTGGCGATAAAAGAATTGACCATTCGGTCGGATTCCAAATCCAATGCCCAAGCTAAATTTTCATCACTAGCAGGAAAAGTTTCGAAGTAATTCGTTCTATCATACCAAGTCGTACCGTTCCAACTAGCTCCTCTTTCTTTAAATTCTTTAGGAATATCTTTATGGTCTGGCGTGCCTTTGAATACCAAGTGTTCTAAAAGGTGCGCCATACCAGTTTCGCCATAGCCTTCGTGTCGTGAACCCACCAAGTAGGTGATATTTACAGTAATGGTAGGCTTTGATTGGTCTGGAAAGAGCAATACGCGCAGCCCATTATTCAACTGATACTCTGTAATGCCTTCAACTGTAGTAATTTTTTTAACACCTTCGGGGAGTTTTGTTCCTTGCGCAAATACACTATAGTTTAAGCCGAAAAGAAAAATAAATAGTAAAAAATGAGAAAATGGTTTCATAAAATAGCATTTTGTTTTTTAAAAGATGCAAATTGCAACAGAATAGTTGTATGTCATGTATCCATAACATTATTTTCGACATAAAATGTTACGTTATTGGAACATTATTATTGCTGTGAAAGGTAAAATTTTAATGACTAATTATAAAACATTGATAATCAGCATAATTTTATAATATCATTGGCACTTTTTTTTCTATCTCTTTTTGTATTGTTCCTAAAAGTTCTCTAGCTTTTCCTAAGTTTTTGACCCCTTCCTTAACGACAATAAGGTGTTTTGTTGACTTTTTTAGTTGAAGTTGATAGGCGGCGCCCTTAGTACCAAGAAAATGAAAAAACTGTTGGAAATAATCACTTTCATAAAACAAGGACTGCGGATTTTCTAGGAAATAGCAGCTTAATTTTTTGTTTTTCAAGACTAAACGTTCAAATCCAAGTTTTCGGCAAATCCAACGCAAACGCAATCCCTCAAACAACTCTAACACGGGTTGAGGGATTTTGCCAAACCTATCTTTCAACATCTCAGCAAATTGTTCAATTTCTGCTTCACTTTCTATTTTGTCCATTTGCGTGTAAAGGTTCAATCGCTCTTGGATACTGTTTACATATTCGTCAGGCAAGTGCATTTCCACATCAGTATCTAACACGACATCTTTGACGTAGCGATAATCCTCTCGCTCAATTTCTTCTTGAAATAAATTTTTGAATTCATTTTCCTTTAATTCTTGAATGGCTTCCTCTAGTATTTTTTGATACATCTCATAGCCAATATCTGAAATAAATCCACTTTGCTCAGCCCCGAGTAAATTTCCTGCACCTCGAATATCTAAATCGCGCATCGCAATATCGAAACCGCTCCCTAGATCAGAAAATTCCTCTAGTGTAGTTAATCGTTTTCGCGCATCGCCTGTCAATGTGGAAAGCGGCGGACTAAATAAGTAGCAATAGGCTTGTTTATTCGATCGCCCTACTCGTCCACGCAGTTGGTGCAAATCACTTAATCCAAATTGGTGGGCATTGTTGATAATCATGGTGTTGGCGTTGGGAATGTCAATACCTGTTTCGATGATATTGGTACAAATCAATACATCAAACTGTTTGTCCATGAATTTTAGTAAGGTTTCTTCCAATTCTTTGTTTTCCATCTGCCCATGTGCCATCGCCACTTCTGCATTCGGACAGAGTTTGCGAATCATACTAACCATTTCTGGCAGTGATTTTACTTTATTGTGTACTAAAAACACCTGTCCTCCTCTATTGATTTCATACTCGATAGCATCTCTGACTAGTTCATCATTGAACATTCTTACTTCAGTGAAGATGGGTTGACGATTAGGAGGTGGCGTTCGCATGACAGACAAGTCGCGTGCCGCCATTAACGAAAATTGCAACGTTCTTGGAATTGGTGTCGCCGTTAGCGTTAAGGTATCCACGTTTATTTTTAAGTTTCTTAGTTTCTCTTTAGCTGCGACACCAAATTTTTGTTCCTCGTCAATAATCAATAATCCTAAATCTTTAAATTTGATATTTTTACTCAATATGGCATGGGTACCAATAATAACTTCTACTTTACCCTCTTCAAGACGTTTGAATACTTCATTTTTCTCTTTTGTTGTTCGAAATCTATTGACGTAATCCACGGTAACACCAAATTCTTCTAGCCTTGAATGAAAAGTCCGATAATGCTGAAAGGCTAATATAGTGGTTGGAACAAGTATAGCAACCTGCTTTCCACCCGTAACTGCCTTAAATGCAGCGCGAATGGCTACTTCAGTTTTTCCAAAACCAACATCTCCACAAATCAAACGATCCATAGGATATGCTTTCATCATATCTTGCTTTACGGCTTCCGATGCTTTGTATTGGTCAGGCGTATCCACGTAAAGAAACGAGGCTTCTAATTCATTTTGCAAGTAGCCATCTGGGTCAAAAGCAAAGCCTTGGGCTGCCTTTCGTTGTGCGTAGAGCTTGATAAGCTCGCCAGCCATATCTTTCACTTTCTTTTTGGTTTTTCGCTTTAGATTATTCCAAGCATCAGAACCTAACTTAGCTAACCTAGGAGCAGTTCCATCTTTACCTACATACTTTGAAATTTTGTGCAGTGAATGAATGCTCACATAAAGTACATCTTTATCCTTGTAAAAGAGTCGAACAGCCTCTTGAACATGTCCATTGATATTAATTTTTTCTAAGCCTGAATATTGCCCGACGCCATGGTCTATATGAGTAACATAATCTCCAGGCTGCAACTCGCGCAAAAAGCGAAGATTGAGTGCCTTATCTTTTGAGAATCCTTGTCGAACTTTGTAGTGATGGTGTCGCTGAAAGATTTCGTGGTCGGTGTAACAAGCAATTTTTAAATCGTGGTCTAAAAAACCTTGATGCAGGAAATTTAGCACGGGCTGAAGTTGAACTTCAGCTTTTATATCCTCGAAAATATTGTAAAAACGCTCTGCTTGCAAAGCATTTTCTGTAAAAAGATAATTAGTGATACCTATTTGTTTATTCTTTGCAAGTTGTTCAGTGAGTAATTTAAAATTACGATTGAAATTAGGTTGGGCAGTACCATGAAATGCTATTTGCTCTTGTAGCGGCGTAAATGTGGTATCGTGCTTCATCCCCACCAAATGAAAGTGAGCGATATTAGTCATTATTTCATTGGGCTTTACAAAAGAGCGGTCTTTAAAAATTTCCACTAATTCAGCATTGCCAAGCGTAGCAATTGTTGAACCAAACTCAATCGCCTTTTCAAAACAAGTTTGAAGCATTTCAATTAGAAAAGCGCTATCTTCAATAAAAATCACGCCACTTTTATGCTTTGCTACTTCAAAAAGGGAGACTTTTTCGTTAGCAACAAATTTTGTATTAATGTTAGGAATAATGGAAATTTCAGCAATGTTTTTAATAGAAAGCTGAGTAGCAGGGTCAAAAGTTCGGATTTGCTCCACCTCGTTATCAAATAATTCAATGCGATAAGGAAATTCATCTCCGTAAGAAAAAATATCAATAATTCGACCTCGTATAGAGAATTGACCAGGTTCATAGACAAATTCTTCTCTGGTAAAATCATATTCCACCAGAATTTCTACTAAAGTACTCAGGTCAATTTCTTCCCCTTTTATGATTTCTAATCTTTGCTTATCAATTAATTGTGGCGAAATTACTTTTTCAAAAATAGCTTCAGGATAAGTGATAATTATTTCACCCTTGCTTTTTGGTGCAGAAAGTTTGCTAATCGTGCGAGTACGCTGAATAATATTATCGCTATTCAACTTTTCAAATTGCCTAGGGCTTCTAAAAGAATCAGGGAAAAAATAGATTTCTTTTTTTTCTAGCAAACTATCCAATGTATTCTGAAGATATGCTGCTGCTTCCTTGTTGTTAGCAATGTAAACATAATTCTGCCGATTCATTTGGTAGCAAGCCGCTAATACAAAAGCTACTTGGCTTCCAGCAAGTCCTTCGACGCCTAGTTTTGCTAATTGCTCGCTGTTATGTTGAGTTTTATTAACCAGCCGAATAACACTCGGATGCGATTTATATCGCGCTATTAGTTCTTCTAAAATTTTCACTAAAATCTGTTTTAAGCCCCCTTTGGAAACGAATAGGAAGGCTATCTGTTTAAAAAAAAGAGACCAAAAGGCGATGTAATTTCTTGCAAGCGAATGAATATGTAAGTGATGAAATGCTACTATGTATTTTCCTTGCCTTGCCCTTATCCTCAAATTTTATTTCGACTAAAAGAAAATAAATAAAAAACGTAGGCTCTAGCACACACAATCTATCCTCTTCTCGTCCCAAAGAAACATAATTCGATTATTCCGATTCGTACATTATCAAATTATGAGCATATGTTGATTTTTTTCGTTTTTTTTATCAAAAATGGATACCGATTGGCAGAGCCATCACATAATTTGCAAGCAAATGTTAATGTTTTCAATTTTTTTTGTAAATAATGAAACTTCATCTCCTTGTGACGCCACTTTAGAGTTATTATTCGATTCTTTATCTTTTGTAAATAGAAGGATATTTGTACTCGAATACTTTACAAAAGTTAGCACATTCAAAACTAAATCAATGTGTGAATAGCTGATTTGCATAAAAGTTGGTTTTTTTATTCTATCACAACAACCTATTTGCAATGAAATCAAGCAATTTTGAAGCAACTGTTGAACGTCTGATTAAAATAAGTAAGGAAAAACCTTTACTTCCTGAAACCTATATTCCTTGGTCAGACGAACCCGATGAGGACACTTTATTCATGCCAGAGAAGTTGGTTTCCTTAGAAGGCCATGAATTGTGGAACACCTTGTCTAAAAAGCAACAAATTGAACTGGGTAAACTGGAAGTGGTGCAAGTGATGTATTCTTATGCTTGGTCAGAGACTTTGGCGTGCTATTTTTTTAATCGTCATTTGCTGACCTTGAATCCTGATTCGGTAGAGTACCGATTTTTGATTCGAGAACTCATTGAGGAATTTAGACATCAAGAAATGTTTGGTATGGCAATCCGCAAACTAGAGCGAGTGCCTGTGTTGCCTACGCGAGTACATAAATTCTTGGGCAATTTTACAGTAAGATACTTTCCACCCTCTTTAGTCTATATGTCGGTATTAGCCATTGAAATGATGGCGGATATATATGCAAAGCACCTCAGAAAAGATGAACGGGTTTTCTCAATTATGCGAAAATCATCGGAGTTGCACCATATTGAAGAGGGAAGACATATCTTTTACACAGAAGCATGGCTTAAAAGATACACACAAAATGCAGGTTTCTTTAAAGCCACGCTATACAGTATTGTTGTGTTATTGAATGTGTATTTTATGCGCACGCTCTATGTACAGAGAAACTTTTTTGAGCAAATTGGCGTAAATAATTCAAATCTATATTACAAGGCAGCTTTAAAAAATTATCACTTAAAGTTTGCGGAATACGCATTACAATCAACGATTGATTTTGTAGATACTTTCAATGGCTTTAATTGGTTGACAAAACCTTTGTGGAACTGGGCGTTAAAAGTAAAGATATGACCAAAACAACCATCAAATCCGTAGCGGTTTATCTGCCAGAAGCGGTGGTGTATAATCATCAAATAGAAAAAAAAATCAGTATTGATGGTACTAATGTAGAACGTAGCCTTCTTGAGAAATTATTTGGCAGCAAGACAAGAAGATTCGCAGGAACAGAAATGCAGGTGAGCGATTTGGCGTGCAAAGCAGCGAAAAAAATCGTTCAAAAACAAGATGTACCAATTGATTTATTAATATTTGCAGCCGCTTCCTCTGATCTGATTGAGCCAGCAACCGCCAATATTGTTCAGGCTAAACTTGGCTTGAACTGCCCTGTAATGGATATTAAAAATGCTTGTAATAGTTTTGTTTCTGCCATACATGTTGCATCAGCATTCATCGAATCGGGGGTATATCACAACGTATTGATTGTTTGTGGCGAAAAGCTAAGCGAAGTAATCAATTACAACCCTAGAAGTAATCAACATTTAATGAGATGTCTTGCTGGCTATAGTTTAGGCGATGCAGGGGCAGCCATGTTAATCGGAAGAAACGGCAGTGGCGGTAAAATAGTGTATCAAAAATTCAATTCATGGGGTGAATACTGGAATCTTTGTACTATTGAAGGCGGCGGATCGTTAGCTTATAGAGATTACGATAAGTATTTTTTTGAATGTGACACAAGGCATTTAAGAACTGCCTTTTTTGATAAAATGGCACTGTTTGTCGCTCAATGCTTAGCGGAAGCTAACTGGGAAATACCTCAAATAGATTGTGTGGTGTCCCATCAAATTTCAAAAAGTACAACGGTACAAATGGCAACCTATTTAAAAATACCTACTGACAAGTTTGTAACTACTTTTAGCAGATACGGAAATACCGCAGCAGCGACGATACCTTTAGCACTCCATGAGGCGATTGCTGAAAGAAAACTAAAAAAAGGAGATAAGGTTATGTTACTAGGACTAGCAGCAGGTATCAGCTTATCCGTTCAATTAATCGAATGGTCATAAAATGCTTTACACTAATTATTTCATTGAAGCATTAAAAAGATACTTGCCCTCAGATGTTATACTATTTGAGGGTAAGCAATCTATAACCGCCGAGCAACTCTTAAATTCGGCACAGCAACTTGCTTTGTCATTGTCAGAAAATGGCGTAAACAAAGGAGACAGAGCGATTATTGTCGTAAAACCAGGTATTGAGTTTTTGCAAGTGATGTATGCCAATATGATGCTAGGTACTATCATCGCTATTATTGACCCAGAAATGGGAAGAGAAAATTATCTTGCTAAACTAAAACAATTTTCACCCAATCATGCTTTCGTGGACAGTAAACTTGTCTTCTTGAATGAGCACCCTCTATTGAAATATGCTGTTTTGAAATGGAACAAATCTCTACCCTCCTTTCCAAGAATAAAAAATTGTCAATTATTCACAACAGGAACTAAACTTCTTCTTTTTCAAAAACACAAACACCTTTCCGCTCTAATAAAAAATACGCCGCGCTCTTTTAAGGTTGAAATGATAAAAGAGGAAGAAGAATTTTTGATTACCTACACCAGTGGAACGTTAAGCGAACCTAAAGGGGTTGTTCACACTTATTTAGGTATTAGCAACAGTATCAAGCACTTAACGACAATACTCCAGAACAATAAAGATGAAATAATAGCCACTCATTTACCACATTATGCGCTTTTAGGCATCAATGCTGGTATAAAAGTTCACTTATGGAATAACGGCATGAGTGCGCGAGAAAAAATTGAATTTCTAGTCAAAGAAAATATTACTACACTATTTGGTCCGCCATCTGATTTTATCCCATTAATTGAATATTTGAAGCAACAGCATACCATCTTTCCTAAGTCTTTGAAAAACATATACTTGGGGTCTGCACCTATTTACAATTCTTTTCTGTCAATGCTAGTACCTTTAGCAGAACAGGTAAAAATAACTTGCTTCTATGGAATGACAGAGAATTTGATGGTTACGTTTCAAGACGGAAATAGTAAAATGCTTGAAGAAATAGAAGGCGATTTAGTAGGTATCCCTTTCCCAAATGTGGATATTAGTTTTACTGAAGACGGTGAAATCTGTATTTATTCCGACCAAATGTATTCTCGTTATTGGGAAATGGAAAAAATAAAAAGTGTACATCCCACTGGCGATATGGGTAGAATGGATGAGCAGGGGCGATTAGTTCTAATGGGTAGAAAAAAAGATATGATTATTAGAGGCAATTTCAATATCTATCCTGGACTTTATGAACCAACTATCCATAAAATAAAAGGCGTGAAAGAAGCAGTAATGATTGGGTTGTACAGCGAAAAAAAGGCAGATGAAGAAATAATTTTAGTAATAGATAGCGAAAAGGGGATGACTAGCCAAGAAGTGATGAAAAAACTTACTTTTGGTACATACTCTATTGATAAAGAAGCCCTTCCCGACCGAATTGTTTTTATGAATATTCCACATTCAGGTAGGCAAAATAAAGTAAATCGCAAATTGCTTACCCAGCATCTAATTGCATTGAGAAAATGAATATAGTAGTTACAGGAGCATCTGGATTTATCGGTGGAAGCATCACAGAAATACTAGCAGCTAATCGGCAAAATACGATATTAGCTACGGGCAGGTCAAACACTAATAAATTCATTAATTATCCAAACATTAAGTATTTTCAGCAAGATTTGTCTCAAGAAATGGCAGCATTGTCTTGTGAAGTCTGTATTCATTGTGCTGGTCTAGCAGATGATAATGCCACAAAAGCACAATTCGAGAAGCATAATGTACTTGCTACTAAGCATCTCCTAAACGCACTGATAGATTGTAAAGTGTTCATTTTTATATCTTCTGCATCTGTATATAACTTTCAGGATGGTAAAGTAAAATGCGAAGAAGATGCAATGTTTGACAAGATTAGCTCTTTTTATGGCAGAAGCAAACTACAAGCGGAACATCTTGTTCAAGATTCAAATATTGCATCTATTTATATACTAAGACCAAGAGCCGTTTATGGCACTGGCGATAATGTGCTACTTCCACGCATACTCAAACTAATCAAAGGGAGCAAAATGATTATTCCTTCCAAATTAAGCACTCAATCCAGTTTAACCCATATTCAAAATCTTTGTGAAGCAGTAACTAAAGCCATAGCACAATCAATGCTAGGAATACATATTTTCAACATCGCTGATAAAAGAACATATGACTTAAAAACTGTGTTTGGTGAAATCGCAGTTAGAAAATCAGGAAAAAAGAAATTCATTTTAGTTCCGATGTTTTTAATTCAGCTATTCATTTTTATTAATAGACTATTGAATCGTAAAGCACTCTTGAGTGATCAATCGCTGAGATACATTACGCAGAATGCAGTAATAAATACAAAAAAAGCAAAGGAGCAACTTGGTTATAATGGTCAATATGAATTTTACAGTAGCATAAACCAATTAAATATTTGAATTTACGATACAAACAATATCAAGAGAGAAGAAAGCACGAGCAGACAAATGTTATCTGTTTAAAAATAGAGATAAATAACCGCAATGTTCCATGTGGAACATTGCGGTTATTTATCTAACATTAAGCTAAATCCAATAAACACGATTTAAAATTTTCAAAAGAAGCAGTAATGGAAGTAGCTTCTTTTTCTTTATCAGTTAATGCTGCTAATGTTTTTGGAATAGGAACTTGTTCGTTGAGTGCCTCGTTCATTACATCCAAAAATTTTGCAGGATGCGCTGTTCCTAAAACCACTACCCTTGAATGAATCTGTTCAGCTAAATAATCCTTGGCTGCACAGTAACCTACTGCTGCATGAGGATCAATAAAATACCCAAATTGCTGATAGACTTCTCTGATTGCGTTTGCTGTTGTAGTATCGTCAATAGCAAATCCAACAACATCTTTTTTTATATCGTTCCACGTGGAACGATATAAATCTAGCATTCTAACAAAATTGGAAGGATTTCCTACATCCATAGCATTAGAAATAGTGGCATAAGAAGAGTGAGGTTCAAACAAATTAGTGTTTAAGTATTTTGGAACAACATCATTAATATTAGTAGCTGCTATAAATTGATGGATTGGCAAACCCATTTTTTTTGCCATCAAACCTGCTGTCAAATTACCAAAATTTCCACTTGGCACACAAAAAATATTTTTTATCTCATCCTGATACAGTTGCTTAAACGCTTCAAAATAGTAAAATGATTGAGGAATTAAGCGTGCGATATTAATAGAATTGGCTGAACTTAAATTATATACCTTATTCAAATCAACATCTAAAAAAGCTGCTTTTACTAATGCTTGACAGTCATCAAAAGTACCTTCAACTTCAAAGGCACGCACATTGCCCCCTAGCGTAGTCAGTTGTTTTTCCTGAAGTTGGCTAACTTTACCGGAAGGATAGAGAATAAATACCTCAATACCTTCAGTATTGTGAAATCCTGCTGCAACTGCTCCCCCTGTATCGCCAGAAGTGGCTACTAAAATCGTGATTTTCCTTTCGTTCTCTTCTCGAAGGTAGCTCATCAATTGAGCCATAAATCGTGCACCAAAATCCTTGAATGCTAAAGAAGGTCCATGAAAAAGTTCAAGTATAGCTATCTGAGGACTTAAATCCACTATAGGCGCAGGGAAAGTAATAGCTTTTTCGATGATGTCGTATAAATCTTCCTCAGGTATATAGTTTCCGATTAGATTTTTAGCTACTTCATAAGCAATAGCTTGAAAGGAATATTTAGGTAAATTTTTCAGAAAACCGTCTGACAACTTTGGTATGGATACAGGCATATACAATCCCTTGTCTTCTGGCAAACTTTTGAAAACAGCCTCTTTTAAGTGGACTATATTATTTTTATTGTTGGTGCTATATAGTTTCATGGTCGTAATATTAAAGTTTTATTGCTCCTTCTTGATTAATAGCAGATAAGAATAATTCTGATTCAATTTTATTATCGGCGAATACTTTTTGCATAGCGATACCTACATCTTCTGCCACAATATTATTGGCACAAAGTGCAAATATAGAGGGTCCAGCACCTGAAATACTACACCCCAAAGCACCGCTATTCAACGCAGCATCCTTTACCGCATAAAAATTTGGAATTAATACTGCTCGTTGAGGTTCAATGATAACATCTTGAAGCGATCGCTGGATGAGTTCTAAATCGCCATTATACATTCCAACAATTAAGCCGCCCAGATTACCTGTTTGTTGAATAGTTTGCTGTAAAGTAACAGTTGGACTTAGTACTGCCCTAGCATCTTTAGTCAAAATTTCCACTTTGGGGTGCACCACTGCTACTTGTAATCCTTTTGGAATAGGGAGTCTATGTACATCTAACTCCTGATTGCTTCTAATCAAAATCATACCCCCCAATAAAGAGGGTGCTACATTGTCTGCATGGTAAGCATTATCCGCAATTTGTTCTCCCAAAATCGCAAAACGCAATAAATCTATTTTTTCTAAAGGTCGTTTTAATAATTCATTTATTGCCATAACGCCTGCCACAGCACTAGCGGCGCTTGAGCCAAGTCCGCTACCAAATGGCATTTTCTTATGAATTTCAAATTCAATCCCTCTTTTTTCCTCTCCTAAATATGCCAGCAACTTCAATGCCGCATAACCTGCTGTATTTTTTTCTACTTCGTAAGGTAATTTTTTGCCCTTTGTTCCTGTAATTTGAGTAATTTTTAATCCTGGACTATCTGAAAATCGGGCAATGATTTCATCTCCTGGTCGCTCCAATGCAAATCCAAGAATATCAAATCCGCAAGCTACATTCGCTACACTGGCGGGTGCAAATACTTTAATACCTGCATTCATAAAAAATAGTTTTTATATTTGTTTGAGCGTGAAGATATAATATTTGGTATTTATCATCACTTATATTATTTATTTTATCGCTGGTTAAAAATCATTTTTTAAGATAGGAAAATAATTTTTGGATTAAAATCAAAACAAAATGAGCTTAAATAGACGAACTTTTTTACAAACTTCAGCACTAGCTGCGAGTATCGCCGTTGTGGATACAACAGATACTTCTTTTTCAGTATTGCCGCAAGTTCCAAAATCTAACATTAATATTGGCATAATTGGCTCCGGCTTGAGGGGACAAAGCCATATTGATTTGTTATTAGATAGGAACGACTGCGAAGTAGTTGCGATTAGCGATGTTGATGACGAAATGATTGCTAGGACAAAAAAGCTGTTTGAACAAAAAAAGAAAGCATTGCCTAAAATTTTTAAGGGTGCATATAGCTACTTGGATTTAGTGGCAGAGGAAAATATAGATGCTGTTCTAATTGCTTCGCCTTGGGAATGGCATACCCAGCAATCTATTGCCGCTATGAAAGCAGGTAAATATGTGGGTTGTGAAGTGCGTGGCGCATTTTCTTTGGATGAATGTTGGGAACTTGTAAATACACATGAAGCCACTGGAACACATTACTTTTTCCTAGAAAATGTTTGTTTTAGAAGAGATGTAATGGCGATATTAAATATGGTACGTCAAGATTTATTTGGCGAACTTATTCATTTAGAATGTGGCTATCAACATGATCTTAGGGCAGTAAAATTCAATAACGGCAAACAGGCTTATGGTGGAGGGGTAGAATTTGGCGAAAAAGCCTTTAGCGAAGCCAAGTGGCGCACGAAGCATTCTGTGCATCGAAACGGCGATTTGTACCCAACACATGGCATTGGTCCGGTGGCTCAATATATCAATATTAATCGTGGTAACCGTTTCACGCATTTGACTGCTATGGCTTCCAAAGCACGGAGTTTACATAACTACGTTGTCGAAAAAGGTGGTTCAGACCATCCAAACGCTAAAAT
>DAITMC010000010.1:0-31099 GCA_036835365.1 Saprospiraceae bacterium | reverse complement strand
GACTCGAACCTACGACCTTCGGGTTATGAGCCCGACGAGCTACCAACTGCTCCACACCGCGTTATTTTGGATTGCAAAAGTATATACTTTTTGTGGGAAGTGCAAATTTTTATGCAAATATTTTGTTGATACCTTATGGAGTATTGAGCAAACACGGCTCAACACTCATAAGTTCAAGGGAAAATACGTCCTTTATCGTTTTCGAAAAAAGCTAATTTCATTTCTTTACCATCATAAACGCCATAGGAGTTGTGGTGTAACCATTCGCCTAAATTGATGTAACAACTGCGTTGGTTATCTAGCAGGGTATGTATAGGTAAATGGCGATGCCCGAAGACGAAATAATCAATGTGAGGTATTTGTTCTATTTTGCGATTGGCATAGGCTAATAACCACTCGTTTTTCCCTAAAAATCTTTCTTCTACTGGATCATTTTTTCTACTTTTTACCGATAGATACTGTGCTAAGCCTATGCCGAAGTTAGGATGTAAACGATGAAAGAGCCATTGACAAAACGGATTAGCAAATATCTTTTTTAAACGCTTATAGCCGTAATCGTTAGGTCCTAAACCATCACCATGACCAATAAAAAATACTTTTCCATGAATTTCTTTAAGCATTGGTTTGCGATAAATCGGTATGTCTAATTCCTTAGTGAAATAATCGAACATCCACATATCGTGGTTTCCAGTAAAAAAATAAATAGGAATTTGGGCATCGCGCAACTCCGCTAATTTACCCAGTAAGCGAATATAGCCTTTAGGCACTACGGTTTTGTACTCGAACCAAAAATCAAAAATATCCCCTACTAAATAAATCGCCTCAGCATCAGTTTGAATCTGCGTAAGCCATCGCACAATTTGCTTTTCTCGGTCTTGGCTACTGAGTCTTCCATGCACGCCAAGATGAAAATCAGAAGCAAAATAAGTTTTTTGCATATTTGTTTAGGTTTTAGGCACTGGCGAGGCTCTTTCGTTTGACTGATATAAGTTAGGAAAATTCGACATATTGATAAAAAAACTCAATAGCTAAGTCAATAGAAATGCTATCGCTATTGCTTTACTTCAATTTTTCCCCCTTCAGTTTTTAATTCAATGAGGATACCTTCCCCCATCGAAATTTCAATGGTCGTGGGATTACTGGTAAATTGTAGCTGCGATTTTGTACCTGATGCAGCATTCACTTGGAAGCAAACTTCGTAGAGTTGTTCGCCATCAGCTTTAGTAATACCTTGGAGTTGTGGGTCGTACCACGAAAAGGTGAAAAATCCTTCTTTAGCTTTGTTAAGTCCAAAGTTATTGATACTCAAACCAGGCAATGAAAATTCTTTTATTTCTTTGAATTGCAGCTCTTGCGCATTCCAAGCTATGGTGTATTGCATGGACAAAATTCGATCAAAATTTCTACCATATACACTCACACAAGTCGTTTCTGAAGGATTCACTTTTTTGTTATAAACGCCCAGAATTAGAGGAGTTTGTGCATGAAGTACAAACGAGAAAAGGCTCATAAGAGCAACCGATATTAAGTATCTAAACATCATTTATATTCCTTTTTTTCTTCTAAACGTCACAAAAATATTTTTTACTGTTAAGGATAAGGTAAATTTGTTGACAAAAATTGACGTTTAAATTTAGCAAAAAATTATTCCAACCAAATAAGTAACTGCTCTCCCTTCCAAAGTTATACTATCACCGAGATAATGGCAAATCAAATTACCTGCTCTTTGAGAAATTTGTCTTGCCCTCAATGTGCTTTTTCCCAATTGCTTTGCCCAATAAGGAGTAAGTAGTGTATGTGCAGAACCCGTTACAGGATCTTCATCAATACCGTATTTTGGATAAAAGCACCTAGAAACAAAGTCCACTTGATTACTAGGAGCAGTAACAATAAGCCCTCTTTTGGGCGCTAAAGCTAATACCCTCAAGTCGGGAATAAGTGTTTTTATAGTAGTTTCACTATCCAACACAGCAAGATAATCATCTTTACCCTCATATAACTCAAGAATGGCTACTTTGTGTAATGCCTTTTCTATCCACTCATTTCGAGATACTAAAGAAGGAACGTCCACAGGAAAATTGATAGCATATCCATCGTCCTTCTTTTGCGCTGTTAAAATACCACTTTTAGTGGAAAAGTGAATGACGGGTTCCGAATACAACAAGTGGACGTGTAGTACATGGGCACTTGCCAAGGTAGCATGACCACAAAGATTTACTTCCATCACTGGCGTGAACCAGCGCAGTTCAAATAAATCATCTTTTTTTACAAAAAAAGCAGTTTCAGAAAGATTATTTTCTGCTGCAATCGCTTGCATAAGCGTATCAGGCAACCATTGTTCCAACGGAATAACAGCAGCAGGATTTCCTTTAAACACTTCCCCAGCAAAAGCATCTACTTGATAAATTGTATAATTCCTTTTCATTTTCAATAGGCTTTGCTTGGTGTTTCTTTATCTTAAACTTTTGACTTCACCGACTAACTTTTGGATACTAGCTTTGGCATCTCCAAATAACATTTTTGTTTTTGGATGAAAAAATAATTGATTTTCAATACCAGCATAACCTGGATTCATACTGCGTTTGAGTACAATAACGTTTTTGGCTTCCCAAACATTCAACACGGGCATCCCGTAAACAGGGCTACTAGGATCATCCAAAGCAGCCGGGTTCACTACATCATTGGCACCCACTACAATCACAACGTCCGTATTAGGAAGTGCATCGTTGGCATCATCCAAATCAAGAAGTTTAGGATAAGGCACATCGGCTTCCGCAAGTAGTACGTTCATGTGTCCTGGCATACGACCTGCTACAGGGTGAATCGCATATTGAACCGTTACACCATTACTTTCTAGCAAATCATCCAATTCTTTGGTTACTTTTTGAGCTTGTGCCACCGCTAATCCATATCCTGGTACAAACAGGACTGATTGAGAATAAAATAGTTGAATAGCAGCGTCATTAGGTAATACCTCTTTAGCAACTTGCTCACCTGCTTGTGCCTTACTTCCAGTAGCAGTGCTACCAAATCCACCGATGAGCACATTAAGTAGCGAACGATTCATCGCTTGACACATGAGAACGGTTAAGATTGTTCCAGAAGCACCTACCAAAATACCACCAATCAACATGATGTTATTGCTGTAAATTAAGCCAGCAGCAGCGGCGGAAAGCCCTGTAAATGAATTGAGTAAAGAAATCACCACAGGCATATCTGCGCCACCAATAGGCGCAACAAAAGAAAATCCATAAATCAGTGCAATTATCATTAAAAGCAAAGCAATTAGTAAGCTGCCGCCACTGATGCAAAGATAGACGCTTAAACCTAAAGTAGTGATTAACAGTACGTTGTTAATTAAACTATGGGCAGGTAAGGCAACTTGCTTATCGGAAATCCTTCCATCTAGTTTCAAATAGGCAAGGATACTTCCTGTAAAGGCGACTGCACCAATGAGCAGCGCCAGAACAATAACGACTAATTCTTGCGTTGATTTAGTTACTCCGCTATAATGCTGGAAAAGTTCTATCATTGCCAATACAACAGCGCAAGCTCCACCCAGACCATTGAAAATGGATACCATTTGTGGCATAGCGGTCATTTGTACCCGCTTAGCAGCCAACCAGCCAATGAGTGTTCCAATAGCTAAACCTCCTGCAATCCAAGGATAGTTGTTATCAGCGTTGGAGAAAGGATAAATCATGCTTGCAATAATCGCAATACTCATACCCAATGCCGCCAGTAAATTACCGCGCCGCGCCGTATCTGGAGAACTCAATCGGCGCAAACCAACCACAAATGCCAATGCACCCAATAGATAAGATAAGTTTATAATAGATGTTAATGCCATAGTTTACTTTTTTTTCTTGAACATTTCTAACATACGGTCTGTAACCGCAAAACCACCAACTACATTAATCATGCCCAACGCAACGGCTAATGTGCCAGCACCTAGCGTAAAATAATCGTCAGGTGATGCTTGACGAATGAGAATAATAGCACCAATAATGACAACGCCGCTTATTGCATTTGCACCAGACATTAATGGGGTATGAAGTACCGTCGGTACTTTCGAGATGATCTCGAAACCAAGAATGATGGTGAAGATGAGCAAATAAATGATGTAGAGATTATTATTAAAAAATTCGAGTATTCCTTCCATAATTATTGTGCAGTTATAGATTTGGTGATGAAAGTAGAAGCTACGATTTCATTGCTTTCATTAATATTGAGTTGACTGTCTTTAATGATGAGTTTTAAGAAATTTGCCATATTGTTGCTAAATAATACACTGGCATCTTGAGGCATATCGTTGGGTAATGCTGAGTTGCCAATAATTTTTACCCCATTATGAACAATGATTTTATTGTCTTCTGTTAACTCACAGTTTCCACCAGTAGAGGATGCTAAGTCCACTATTACAGAACCTGGTCGCATTTGCTCTACAGTACTTTTTAACAGCAAAGTGGGGGCTTTTCGCCCTCTTATTTGTGCCGTTGTAATCACTACATCCGCTTTTGCTGCTCTTTTTTGCACTTCTTCTCTTTGCCGCTGCAAAAAATCTTCTGTCTGCTCCACAGCATAGCCTCCAGCATCTTTACTGTCTTTTGCGCCTTCCACTTCTACAAATTTTGCCCCTAAACTTTCTACTTCCTCTTTTGCTGCTTGCCTTACGTCAGAAGCCTCCACCATAGCACCTAGCCGTTTAGCCGTTGCAATAGCTTGTAACCCTGCCACACCGGCACCTAGAATCAGTACTTTTGCGGGGCGAATGCTACCAGCGGCTGTTATCATCATCGGAAAGTAGCGCGGCAAATAGTAAGCCGCTGTCAAGACGGCACGATAACCTGCTACCGAAGCCATAGAAGACAGAATATCCACCGACTGCGCAAGGGTGCTTCGAGGTATCATGTCTAAGCTAAATGCTCGAAGTTGATATTGCTTTAGTTGATGGACAATACTTGAATCAGCATAGGGTGCAAACATAGAAATTAGCACTGTTTCAGACCGAAGTTGTTTTAAATCCACCTCTTCCAACGGATTGACACTAACAACAATATCAGATGATGCTAGTAGCATTTGACGGTCTGTGAGGGTTGCACCAACGTCTTTGTAGGCATCGTCATTTAAGCTTGAGGCTATTCCAGCACCTTGTTCTACTAAAAATTCTACGCTTAGCGAATCCAGTTTTTTGATGACCTCTGGCACCATACTCACTCTTTGATCGCTTACTTCTTTTGGTATTCCAATTTTCATACTTCGTTTTGTTGCTACGAAATGTCGTTAAAAAAGCCTTTCTCAACAACAAGTTGTATTAACCGTAAATATAGTTTTTTGTTTTTTAAATGCTAATACTCTACCAAAATGAGTCAACTATTTTAATGCTTTTTTACGTCATTCAACAAATTTTAGTCCTGTCTAAATATTTCAGTTAACATCAACTAAAAACCATTTATATTTGTATTAATCACTTTCATAAGTATGATAAAAACAGCTTGTAATTTCTCGGTCTGTAAATAAAATAAGCATTTAATGGAGATTTGGTATATATGGCAAGAATCGTGGGCAATTAGAGCATTTTTAGCCTCCAGCATGGTCGGAATAATGTGTGGCACTCTGGGGGCATTCATTGTGTTAAGAAACATGTCTTTAATTGGAGATGCGCTAGCACATGCTATTTTGCCTGGTGTTGTTGTTTCGTTTATTTTGGTAGGTCAAAGTGCCATAGGCTTATTCACAGGAGCTGTTGCGGCTAGCCTAATCACTGCGGTCATTATTACTTGGATTCAACAAAAAGTAACTACTAAAAATGACGCTGCCATTGGTATTGTTTTCACAGCTATGTTTTCTTTAGGTGTTATCGGCATTTCAAGCATCAACCGAAAACCTGGTGTTCATCTTGATTTGAAAGACTTTTTGTTTGGCAACATTTTAGGGGTATCCACCGAGGACTTGTACCTTATATTAATTATTTTAATCTACGTTTTGGCAAGTGTTTTACTGTTATATCGTTATCTCTTTGCGACCACTTTTCAGCCTATTATTGCACGTACTATGGGCATATCCGTACAAACGGTGCATTATTTCCTTATGTTGTTGCTGGCGTTTGCGGTAGTAGCCTCACTAAGAACCGTGGGCGTTATTCTTGTGGTTGCCATGCTCATTACGCCGGCGAGTACTGCGCTATTACTCAGCAAACGACTAGAGCGCATCGTCGTGATTTCTGCCTTACTAGGATTAAGTTCCGCCATTTTGGGACTGTTCATAGCAATTGTCCTAGATACTACTCCTGGTCCTGCAATGGCACTTGTGGCGACACTATTTTATTTCCTAGCCGTGATGTTTGCTCCAGAGAAAGGTTTAATTTGGAAAGCCGTACGAAAAAGACAACTCAAACAGCGCATTCGTTGGGAGGATTTTATGAAAACAACCTATCGTTTACAAGAGGACAATGAACTTAATTTAGCTATGCTTTCAGAAAAAATGAGTTATACTCAAGCTCAAACACAACGTCATGTAAAGGTACTTCGCTCAAATGGTTTTTTTGAAAATGGAAAATTGTCCCTCTCTGAAAAAGGAAAAAATGCTGCACAGCAACTCATCAGAGCGCATCGGCTTTGGGAAACTTATTTGGTTGAACAACTAGGGCTAAGCCAAGATCAAATACACGAAGAAGCAGAGCAAATAGAACATTTCTTAACAGATGAATTACTAGATGAAGTGGATGAGCGATTGGGGTATCCTACCAAAGACCCTCACGGTTCGCCTATTCCAAGTAAAATAGCCTTAACCATCAGTCAACTTCCCATTGCGCAAAAAGCTGTCATCACCCATGAACAAATTAATAATACAGTAACTTCCAGATTATGGGATTTAGGGCTAATGCCAGATATTCCTATTGCCCTGAAAGAAAAAGTAAATGGTCGCTTTGAAATAGAGCAGGATAATCGAATTGTTACCATCCCTAGTGAACTAGCCAATGCGGTGAGTGTTAAACGATTTTATGATGATGAAACACTCAATTAAGTAAGTAGGCAATGAGAGTCCAAAAAAAAATACAACTTACAGGACATAATGCAGCTATTTATACTCTTTTCTTTGATGGAGATAATCAACAACATATCTATTCTGGCGATGGTAATGGCTGGATTGTTTGTTGGGATTTGGAGCAACCTGACTTGGGTAAATTAATTGCCAAAGTAGAAACTAATATTTTTTCTATGTATCCTTTGTTGGAGCAGCATCGCATAGTAGCGGGAAATATGAATGGCGGGGTTCATTGGATTGACTTGAACCAACCAGACGAAACCAAAAATATTGCACATCATAAAAAAGGAGTTTATGCTATTGCTCGGCATAAACAATATATATTTACAGCAGGAGGCGATGGTGTAATTACACGATGGTCAATCGAAAATGCTACTACGCTAGAGAGCCTTCAACTTACTTATGCTGCCATTCGTGCTATGGCGATTAATGAAACTCGTCAGGAAATAGCATTAGGTGCAAGCGACAATAATATATACATCCTTGACCTTACTACCTTTGAGATAAAAAAGACCATAACACAAGCGCACAGTAATTCTGTTTTTACCGTGCATTATAGCCCAAATGGTGTGCATTTGATAAGCGGTGGACGAGATGCTCACTTGAAAGTATGGAATGCTGAACAGGATTATCATAGTATGATTAGCGAACCTGCTCATTGGTTTACGATCAACGATGTTGTCTTCCATCCTGAAGGGCGTTGGATGGCAACAGCTAGTCGCGACAAAACTATTAAAATATGGGATGCTAGTAGTTACAAACTACTTAAAGTGCTAGAAACCTTTAGAGACAGAGGCCACGTAAATTCTGTGAATCGCTTATTGTGGAATAATCAATTGTTATTATCTTGTAGCGATGACCGCTCTATTATAGGTTGGGAAATACTAACCTAGAAGGCTAACATTGAACATTTCCGACACGCTATTGTCAAAAACTTACTTTGGAAGTGAAAATTCAGCGTTAACATCCTGTTAAACGAATTTTACCTCATAACAATTTGTAAATATTGGTGGTTCTATTGTTAAATTAGATAATAATTAATAAATTGTCCAATAAAAATAACAGGCGATGAAGCAAATACTATCGTTAATCTCAGCAGGAATCATAGGTGGATTGATTGTATTTTTTGGAACACAATGGTCAAGCCAATCACCATCCGTTAATTTACCGATTGCACAGCCCATGAATATGCGCTCGGAAGCATCAACGACAACAGCAAAAGCTCCGTTCGACTTTAAGGAAGCAGCACGTATTGCTACGCCAGCAGTGGTCAACATCGAAGCAAAGCAAACTACACCAAGTGTAAAGAATGAGCGCCGTAGTGGTAACCCTTTCGATCTATTCTTTGGCGATTTTCAATTGCCTAAAGAAGGTTCGGGTTCTGGTGTAATTTATACTTCTGATGGATACATCATTACCAACAATCACGTAGTAAGTTTTGCCAATGAGATAGATGTCACGCTGGATGATAATAGAAGGTTTCGTGCAGAAGTCATTGGTACGTATCCTGAAGCCGATATTGCCGTCTTAAAAATAGAAGCAACTGGGTTACCCACCTTACAGCTTGCCAATTCAGACAATGCAGAAGTAGGCGAGTGGGTATTAGCAGTAGGTAATCCTTTCAACCTCGTTTCTACCGTCACCGCTGGCATTATTAGTGCAAGAGGAAGAAATATCAACGCTATTCGTGGTAGTATGGCGAATGCGATTGAGTCATTCATTCAAACAGATGCTGCCGTAAATCCTGGCAATAGCGGTGGCGCATTAGTGGACTCCGAAGGAAGGTTACTCGGTATTAATACTGCAATTGCTACTAAAACAGGTACTTTTGCTGGATATTCTTTTGCTATTCCTATTAATTTAGCGAAGCGAATTGCGGATGATATTATTGAAAATGGAGGCTATCAACGTGCAATGTTGGGGGTAGAAGTATTAGATTTGACCAGTAAAGACCCTACAACCATAAAAATCCTTCAAGGTTACAACCTCGACCCAAGCATCACGCAAGGTGTAGTGGTTGATAAAGTAGTAGATGGTGGAGCTGCACAATACGCAGGAATATTGCCCAGAGATATTATTGTTGGTCTGAATGGAAAAATAATTCGCAACTTCCCTGAACTTCAAGAGGCTGTTAGTAGTTTGAGAGTTGGTGATATGGCAGAGATAAAGATATATCGGGGAAGCAAGTACTCCGTAAAAGAGGTAAAATTGAAATAAAGATAAAATTTTAAGGATTTCTTAACATACGAAATGAAACAATAAGGGAAACCTTTAGTTAATTTCGTCATCTAAGAGACTTGTTTAAAGTTGGTTTTTCGTTTTGTTTTGATGCGTCCGCCTCACTCGGGGTGGACTTTTTTTTATAAAGCATTCAATTTTACATTAATTTTAGCCATCCCCAACTAAAGAGTGGCAACAAAATGAATGAACAAACTTTCTTTCTGTTAAACTATTAAGTTACATGCAATTTATATTTCCAGCATTTTTATGGGCTTTACTAGCACTAGCTATTCCAATAATTATCCACCTTTTTCATTTTCGCAGATTTAAGAAAATTTACTTCCCTAATGTTCGCTTCTTAAAAGAAGTGAAAGAAGAAACAAGTGCCAGATCAAGATTGAAAAATTTATTGGTGCTTTTGATGCGTTTGTTAGCCGTAACATTTCTTGTTTTGGCTTTTGCTCAACCTTTTTTGCCAAAAGACACAGCAATCAAACAAGGAAAAAAGGCAGTTAGTGTTTACATAGATAACTCTTTCAGTATGGAGGCTTTGAGTGAGGACGTACCATTATTAGAAAGAGCCAAGCAGCGTGCAAGAGAAATAATCCAAGTGTATGGAGCGGAAGACCGTTTTCAAGTATTGACCAATGACTTCGAGGGCAGGCATCAAAGGTTGGTCAGCAAGGAAGAAGCCCTTAGTTTTATTGATGATATCAATATTAGTCCTAGTGTTAACACGTTGGATAAAGTTCTAGTACGACAAACACAAGTTGTTGATATAGAGAATATTGATAACCCCTTAATCTATCAAATATCTGATTTTCAGAGAAATATTACAGAGGAGTTATTCTCTTGGAAAGATACTTCTATCCAAGTCAATTTGATTCCATTGCAAGCCGTTCAAGAAAAAAATATTAGTGTTGATTCCACTTGGTTTGTTGCACCCGTGCAAGTGGTTAATCAGACAAGTGCCTTAGTGGTTAAAGTACGCAATTGGAGCAATGAAACGGTAGAAAGTGTAAGACTTTCTCTTAATTATGCCGGTCAAATAAAACCTATTGGTACACTAACCATACCTAGCAATAGCTTTGTAGTGGATACCATACCGATTACTGCTTTAGAAACAGGATGGCAAGAAGCAGAGCTACAAATTACAGACTACCCAATTACATTTGATGACCGCTATTACTTGACGTTCAAAGTAGCGGCACAAATCAATATGCTAGCCATTAATGAGGGAGGAATAACCAATCGCTATTTGAATGCAGCTTTTGCTGGACTACCCTATTTCAAGTTAGATAATCAAAATAATCAAAACCTTAATTACGCCCAATTTGCTGATTATCAGTTAATTATTTTAAATGATTTGCAAAATATTTCCTCTGGTTTGACAGCAGCACTCAAGCAATATGTATCCAACGGAGGCAATCTACTAATTTTCCCAAGTGCTGCTGCAAATGTGAATACTTTCAATGACTTTTTGCGAGGTTTTCCTGCCAATGAATTACAACGGTTTGATAATCAAACAAAAACAGTAGGAAGTTTAAACACTAGCGAGTTCGTATTCAACGACGTTTTTGAAAAAATGGATGCTAATTTGAAACTGCCTAGTACACAAGGCAACTATGCTTTAACCACTTATGGTAGCCGTAAGCAGGAAACTTTAATGGCTTACCGAGAAGGTAGTCCTTTTTTGGTCAAAAATCAAATTGGCGATGGCAACTTGTACTTATGTGCTGCCCCGTTGAGTGAGCAATATAGCGATTTGGTGCGCAATGGCGAAATATTTATTCCTATGATTTTCAAAATGGCAATAGCCGCTGGTCAATCACCTCGTATTGCTTACACCATCGGGCAGGATGAGGTGCTGGAAGCCAAACATACCATTTCAGAAAAGGAACAAGTTTATAAACTAAAAAGTAACCAGGAAGAAATTATTCCTGAACAACGTGTTGTAGGTTCAAAAGTGTTTTTGAGTGTCAACAACCAAATTAAATCGGCGGGCTACTATCGGCTATTCTTAGAGGAAAATGACATTTTACACCAGTATGCGTTTAATTATGACCGAAAAGAATCCGCTTTGAATTACTACAATGAACAAGAACTTGCCCAGCGAGTCGGAAAAAATATGACCGTGATAAATGCCACTGCAAAAGCTAATTTTGAACAATTGCTCACGGAGCGTAGTCAAGGGGTGATACTTTGGCGTTGGTGCTTGATTTTAGCCCTATTGTTTTTAGGCTTAGAGGTATTGCTGTTAAGATTTTTAAAAGGATAACGAACAACAAACGAAAATATATCCTTCAAAAACAAACAAACGCCATAAACAAACTGTGGCTTTAGGTGTAAGAAAATAGAGACAGATACTTTAAATTCGCTTTTGGTTTTAGCGTAGCAAATTTTAAACATTAAATAACAAATGATTACAGTTGATAACCTAGGATTGCAATATGGAAAGCGTGTGCTTTTTGATGAGGTAAACATGAAATTTACAAAGGGGAATTGCTATGGCGTAATTGGTGCTAACGGTGCAGGTAAGTCCACTTTCTTGAAAATACTCTCTGGAGAAATTGATCCTACAAGGGGTGGTATTAGTATCGATACAGGCAACAGGATGGCTGTACTCAAGCAAAATCACTTTGAGTACGAAGAAGAAGAAGTCCTCAATACAGTTATTATGGGGCATCGAGCGTTGTATGACATCATGGTAGAAAAAAATACCATCTATGCTGACCCTGAGGCCACGGAAGAAGATGGACTTCGAGCAGCAGATTTAGAAAATAAATTTGGCGAAATGGGTGGATGGGAAGCCGAAAGCGACGCAGCCGAACTATTAAGCCAATTAGGCATAAAAGAAGAATTACATTACAAAACAATGAAAGACCTTTCTGGACCAGAAAAGGTGAAGGTGCTTTTGGCGCAAGCACTTTTCGGTAATCCAGATATTTTAATCCTCGATGAGCCTACTAACGACTTGGACGCCGAAACGGCTACTTGGCTTGCTGATTTTTTAGCAGGATACAAAAATACGGTAATTTGTGTTTCACACGACCGCTATTTTTTGGACATGATTTGCACCCACGTCGTGGATATTGACTTTAAGCAAATTCGTACTTTTACGGGCAACTACTCCTTCTGGTATGAATCCAGCCAACTGATGGCACAACAAATTGCTAATAAGAATAAAAAGATGGATCAGAAGCGCAAGGAAATGATGGAATTCATTCAGCGATTCAGTGCTAACGCTTCAAAATCAAAACAAGCAACCTCCAGAAAGAAAGCCCTAGAGAAACTCAACTTAGAGGAAATCAGGCCATCGAGCAGAAAATATCCATTTATTCACTTCAAGCCAGAGCGCGAAGTGGGCGACCAAATTTTGCGCGTTAATAAATTAAGCAAAAAAAATGAATCGGGGGACTACTTGTTCAAAGACGTAAGTTTTATCATGAATAAGGGAGAGAAAATAGCTTTCCTAAGTCGAAACGCCGCTGCTCTAAATACCTTTTTTGATGTCATCGCAGGAGAAGATACCGCAGACCATGGCACAATAGAGTTTGGACAAACTATCACTTATGATTATTTGCCTAACGACAACGACCGATTTTTCTCTGGAGAAAACGATTTGGAATTAGTGGATTGGTTGCGCCAGTTTTCAGAAGAAAAAGACGAGCAGTTTATTCGAGGGTTTTTAGGGAGAATGCTATTCTCAGGAGAAGAAGTCCATAAAAAGTCAAGCGTTCTTTCTGGAGGGGAAAAGGTGCGTTGTATGCTTTCTAAGATGATGTTGAAACATCCTAATTTCCTCATCATGGACGAGCCGACTAATCACTTGGATTTGGAATCCATCACAGCGTTGAACAACGCCATGAGGGATTTTCCAGGTAACATCATTTTCACTTCCCACGACCATCAATTGATGCAAACCGTCGCCAATAGAGTTATCGAGATTTCTCCTATCGGCATGATTGATAGCTTGTTAAACTTTGATGATTATATCAGAAGCGAGGATATGAAAGCACAACGAGAAGCCTTGTATGAGGGTGTTTTGGTTTAACTTTATCAAAGATAAAGATATGCTAAGTCTTTAAGATTTAGCATATCTGCAAAAGCCTCCTCCTTTACTCACTAATAAAACTGAAGCATCACGTTAATCCCCCCAAACATTTGCCAAGCATTGGAAAGAAGGGGTTCAGAGGGCATATCTTTGAGCAAATGCGTTCCATCCAACTTGCCGTTGTAACGAATATGAACTAAAGGACTTAACGTAATAAAACGAGATAGTCCGATGTCAAGACCAATGCCTCCACCAATATTGAGCGTTAAATCACTGGCTTTAGAATTTGTTTCTTCTTTATCTACTACGGTATAAAAATCGCTAGTAATTTGCTCCGCTCCAAAAGTAGTCATAAGAAAAAATCCCTTTTCAAATGCTTTACCCCCTTGATGAAAAGTTGGACAAGTACAATCTGCTTTGAAGGAAAAAGGATAGATTTTGGTGTTGAGGTATGCACCCCAAATGTTCAGGTCAATACCTTGGCGTATTGTATTAACAAATGAAGAAGCATTGCGAAATAAATATCCGCTGCGAGCATACTCAATGCTTGGTATAAACTCAAGACGTACTTTTTCCAAAGGCAGCCTGTAATTAATTCCTACTCGACTGGCTAGTTTAAAGAGGGAAACATCAAAACTAGCCTCTTGCGCACCGATTGCTTTTTCCCATTCCGGTACATTGAAATTCGCATAACCTACGGATAAGCCAAGTTGCGACCAAGTAATGGTGCAAGCAGAAAGTAGTAGTATTAATGATAATATCGTCCTCTTCATAAGCACAGTGTTTTCTCAGATAACGAGCAATTGTTTATCTTCATTGTTTAAGATTACCCGCCTACACCTTTAGTATTAGTGTAACCTGTTGCTTTTAGCAATTCAATAACTTTATCTTTGAAGTTGCCTTGAATAATAATTTCGCCCTCTTTGACCGAGCCACCTACACCACATTTTGATTTTATCATTTTTCCCAATTCTTTTAAGGTATCTTCTTTGCCTACAAAGCCAGTAACTAAAGTTACTTCTTTGCCCTTGCGTTGCTTTCGATCAATCATCACGCGCAATTTCTGTTGATTCATCGGCAAGTCTTCTGTTTCGTTTTCTTCTTCTTGCTTATACTGAAAATTTGGGTCAGTGGAAAAAACCACACCAATACGATTATTTTTTTTCTTAGACATAGCGGTATTATTGTTTACGTGATTTTTATTTTTTAGCTAATTGTGCCAATCGCTCACGAGCAACCTCATAGTCGGGTGCCATACGCAGCGCCTGCTCATAATCGGCTTTAGCAGCCGCTGAATTGCCTTTTATTTCACTCGCTACCCCTCTATAAAAATATGCGCGAATATGCGTAGGCGAAAATTTTATGGCCAAATCGAATTGTTCAAAGGCTTTATCCATATTACCCATATCCAGATAAATTAATCCTGCATTGTAATACGCTTCTTCGTATTGAGGGTCAATGGTATTGATTTTTCTATATACTTCCAGTGCTGCTTCTAAATCGTTGGCAGTATTGGCAAGATAAAATGCTAATGCGTGCTGATTTTCCACCTTTTCAGGATTAACTTGAACGGCATTTTCAAAATATAATTTAGCAATAGGCTTATTCATAGCTGCAAACAACTGACCAAGTTGCAGCCATCCATCGGACAAACCAGAATCAAAGTTAACTGCTTGCTGAAAGCTATTGATTGCCCTTGCCGTATCTTTCTTTTCTTTGAACGTCATTCCCATCATAAAATAGGCTTCTGCATTTTGAGGGTCTTGTTTCAAAATACGGTCAACAGTACGCATGGCATCATCATATTGTGTCAAAATTAATTGAAATTCACTTAACTTGAGCAACGTTAAAGTGTTTTCAGGATGTAGTGCTGCTGCCTTTTCCATAGTCGCTAGTGCTAATCTGGATTTGAAATAATCCAAATAAACATCCGCCAATAAATGTAGATACTCCACGTTAGTGGAATCTACGGATAGTGCTTTTTGTAAATCCAAAATCGCATTATCAAATCCGTCATACTCGTAGTACAGTGCAGCGCGTGCTGCATACAGCGTAGGATCATCAGGATACGCTATTAGTTTTTGATTGATATGGTCAATATCTGGATAACCAGTGCTGGTGTTGCTAGGTATGCGATTTTGATTAGACTGGCAAGCAAATGCTGAACAGACAACTAGCACAGCCATTAAACGTTGTTTTATCATAGTTCATTTTCTTTTTCAATATCTAAGAACTAATGTGCCTACTAAAAGATTATATTATCTGCTGCAAAATTGTTTTTTTCTGCTCTTTGTTATCCGCACAATCCGTAGAATGGACCAAACATTGGGAACATCAAGCAGTAGCTAGCATAAAAAAAGTAGTTACAGACAAAGAAAATAATTGTTACGTAGCTGGCTCATTTTCTGGCAACTGGCTCAATTCAGCATTTAATCTAACCGCAGTAGGTGGAATAGATATTTTTTTAGCAAAGTTAAGCACTGAAGGACAAATTATTTGGATTCGCTCTTTTGGTAGTACACGCGATGACGAAGTGACGGGGCTTAAAGTGAATAACAAGGGCAGTATTTTCCTTACAGGAGCTTACTGGATTGAAATGGATTTAGATGGTATTGAACTAAATACTATGGGTGGTAATGCTAATGGTGGTTTTGTAGCTCAATTCCGCAATGATGGACAAACTAATTGGGCAATTCCAGTGAACGGAACGGGCAACAAGCAAGTCAATGATATTGCTCTTTTCGAGGAGGAAACGTTCGCAATTATTGGTGCTTTCAGCAACACCCTTTCCATAGAAGAACAACATATTCAATCACAAGCAGAAACCACTACTTTTATTGCGAAATTCGACTCGTTTACCCAATTAAGTTGGGTCAGCACGTTAGGAACAGTTGGCACAATACAAGGAATCGGGTTAGATTTTATTTCTGATGGCACTATTGTCGGTGCGGGCAATTTTCAAGGTGTTATCTCTACAGCAGCAGAAACCATTGAAACGAATACGGAGGACAACGATGTGTTTCTTGCAACATGGACTTCAGAGGGAAATATAATTTGGTTGAGAAAAGCAGGAGGAGTTAATCAGGACGAAGTACAAGATATAGAGGTATTCGAAGATAATATCTACTTAGTAGGCAATATTATCGGCTTGATGAGGCTCAACGATGAGCTTTTTATTCAATCTGTTGGATTCAATGAGAATATTTTTTTACTTCAATACAATCCATTGGGATATCCTGAATTTGCAGCTTCCTATGGTGATATTAATATCGAAAAAGCTAGTAGTATTAGTGTGAATGCTCAAGGTATTGTTATCGGAGGGTTTTTTTTTGAACAGACCTCTATCGAGCATTTTAGTTTACGTGGCGCAAATTTCTCATTTAATAGTTTTGTTATAAAGCTAGATTTTGCAGGCAATGTAAATCAATTAATTCCTTTCCGCTCCAATCAAAATATTTTCATTAATTCACTCACTACCAATTTATTAGGAAATATCATTGTTGCTGGTGATTTTCAAGGTGTCGCAACTATTAGTGATGTTGGTTTGGAAAATGGCAGCATTTTTAATCCTTTCACTGTACAATTTGCTTCCAGCACGGTCGCTACGAATAATTTGGACAACCATCGCAACTGGAACTTTACCCTTGTTCCTATCGGTTCAAAGTGTTTCCAAGTAGAAACAACTTTAGAAAGATATATTGTCCACTTGTTCCAGATCAATGGTAGGTGGATTAACTCGTTTGATGTACCAAAACAACTTGCACTTGATAGCTACCCAAACGGAATATACATTTTGCTTATCAAAACCAACTCTAATATCGTTTTCTCTCAAAAAATAATAGTAGTAGAGTAACTTATTTTTCTAAAAAGCCTCTTTTTGCCTAATGGTCAACTAAATGCAAAAAAATAAATACTGTATTGTAAGAATTAATATTCTAATTCAAAAAAAATAGCTACATTTGCACGCTAAAAATTAATAGCGTAATAATATAGTCATGGATGCGATTAAGTTTGTTAACGAAAAAATGCTCAATATTCCCAGCTACCCTAATTTTAGGGCTGGAGATACCATTGTAGTAACCTATAAAATCATTGAAGGAAATAAAGAGCGCCAACAGTCCTTTCGTGGAGATGTTATCCAAATAAAGGGGAAGGGGGCTACAAAGACGTTCACCATTCGAAAAATATCCAATGGGGTTGGCGTGGAACGTATATTTCCGTATTCTTCTCAAATTATCACAGAAATACAAGTGCTAAAGAGAGGAAAAGTGCGTCGTTCAAGATTATTTTATCTACGTGAACTTGTAGGTAAAAAAGCACGGATTAAAGAAAAGCGTACCGCAACTGGCAAATAAATAATAGAAGACGATAGATTGCTTTTGCATTTATGACGAGTGTTATTTGTCCTGTGAGTTATCTTATGAAGTAGGGAATCAAATTAACCTATCAATATCAGATATTAACAATATTTTCTTGCATCCTGAATTAAGTTCAATATGCAGGAATGCTAGGTGGTTACTATTCTTTATAGGTTATCGTCATTTTTTTGCTCTTTGAATAACAAAAAGTTATTATAATTGCAATGAAATAAATCACTCTATTCTATAAAGAAAGAAACTAAGTTATGAAAAAGATATTGGCACTTTGGGCGGTAGTCTCTTTAATGTCGTGTGGGCTGCTAAAGAAAAATCAAAAACCATTTCAAGGTAAAACAACTTTCACACACGAAATTAGAAAGCAAATAGAAGATTTCGCAGACATTACAAAAGTACAGTTTTACACTACACGCACTATTAAAATGAAACGCGTTTCTTCTTCTAAAGATTTAGAAATAACTGATGATGGAAAAGTAGTAGTAAAGCAAGGTGAAAAAGCAGAATCAGTTACATTAGAGCGAGATTTGCCGGGTGTTTGCGTATCTGCATTTGAAGATCGCTTACAAATCAGCTTCAGTGATGGAACATATTTAGTTTTTCGCAGAGATTTTATAGGCACATACAGTTTATTAGTAGAGCGAGATTTGAGCGGTAAGGCAAAAGTACAATATGGCACAGAAATGTACGAACTAGCTCCTGGAAGTGATGAAGCTAAACTTGCTATTGATAAACAATTCAAGCGAGAAGACAATAAAGATCAACGCAATGAGCAAGGTCGTAAAGTAGGTGGTGGCAGCTATTAAGCCAGTTGCAATCATCAAAATAAATTAACATAACCAATATGAATCTTAGGGTTTTGGAAGTCAAAGCTATCCTTGTTTTGTCTTCCAATACCGAGGCTCAAGCTCAACATACCTGCACTGGTTTCAAAGGTGATACCAGCCCCTATACCAATTAAGTAACGCTCCGCATTCAATTGGTTCTTTATCCAACCCATGTCCATAAAAGTATATAAGTAGGAATTGGTAGCTAATAAAAGTCTAGGCTCTAAGGTAAGTAGAGCATATTGCTTAGCAAAAATAGAAGCCTCATCAAAACCACGCAATAAGCGATTACCCCCTAATCGGAATTGTTCATTTTTAAAAGTAATTTGTTCTGAAAAAATGAATCCATTTTGTTGACTAATACTCAATGCAGACCTTGCTCCCAAAGGGAAAAAGCGGTTAACCGTTGTCTCTAATTTATATTGTACGCTTTGTAATTTGAGGCTATCGTAAGCATTAGCAAAACTAAAACTATCATTATTCAACCCAATAATACGGTTATCCTGTTGGATAGTCTTTTGCCCTACCCCTGCTCGAATGCAAATGCGCCAGCCCTTTCTCGGATTGAATAGATAGTCCAACCGATTCAACTGATATGCTAAGCCTAAACTAACGTTGCGAAGGTCTAAGTTCTCTGGCAATACTCTTTGCCGCAGCAATTGAGCTTCGTCAATAGAAAGCAATCTAGTACTCTGGACATTCCAAAAACCTTTAATCTGATTATTGCCCTCTAGTTCATATTGAATACCTAAATCAAACTGAACATCCAGAAAAGTAGTATCCTGCTTAAACATATCTAAGGTAACATCTACACCAAAAGGCGTTTTGAAAAGATACGGATACCTGACCTGCAAGTTGAGCCTAGGTGTTGCTGGACGCAGTTGCTCCAAAGCAAATTTCACAAACTCTCCACCACCTAATGAATTATAAAATTCGCCTCGAAGATCGCCTGTCACAATAATTCGAGTAACAGAAAGATTGCCCTGACTAATATTTTGAGGTAGAAAACCTAAAATAAAATCAAAGCGATTGGCTTTTTTCTTTTCAAGATAAAGTTCAACAATGGCTTTATTTTCGATAAAAGTTAGGTTGGGTTGCTGAGTCATGGTAGCATAAGGTAACTCTTGAACTTTACTGGGAATGTTAACTATTTTTTCTTTACTATAAGGTCTTCCAGCCTCAAGACTAAAATACTTAGAGAGATAATATTGCCCAAGCGAAACATCGCCATGTACAATAATGGTATCCATTCGTACTAGCGTTCCTTTTTCCAAATGAAGCCGAGCGGTTAAAAGATGATTAGTCATACGAATGCTATCTAAACTAATGGTAGCAAAAGGAAATCCATGGTTTTCTGCTACATCAAGTAAATCATCCTCTAACTGCGTTAATTGGTTGTAATTTAGTAGCTTATCTTTAAAAAAAATTGGCTTGAAGCCCGCTTTAGTCAAATACTGTTCTTCAACATTTCCTTTCTCCAGTGAAATCCATCGGATAGGTTCGCCTAGATAAACTTTTGCCAAATAGGTGCTGTCGTAAAAAAAGAGGCTATCTACCGAAGCACTCCAATAACCCAACTGGCGAAGTTGAGATAAAATATCCTCCAATGTAGTGGTGAGTGAAGCAGTCGTTACATTTTTTGGAGCAACAATTTTGCTAGGTAATACCTGATTATTTGGTAAAACATCCACTTCAAAGCGATAAGTTTGGCTACTTAAAACCATTGCGCTTAAAAAAAATAGAACGATGAAAAAATAGTTTTTACCTAACAATTTCTACTACTTTTGTGAATTGACAATAGATGAATGCCATCATGCAAAAAGGAAAATTATATTTAATTCCCACTCCGTTGTACGAAATGGATATCGCAACCATTCCCAATTATGTGATTCAGCAAGTTCACCAACTGGATGTTTTTATTGTTGAACGTGCTAGAACCGCTCGACATTTTATCAAAGCTACAAAAACACCTAAACCGCTCCCATCGTTGACGCTCTTAGAATTAACTAAGCACACTCCAGCGGAGGAATGGAGCAATTTCCTACAACTGGCAGAAGAGGGAATAGATATTGGTTTAATGTCAGAGGCGGGTTGCCCTGGTGTGGCAGACCCTGGTGCGCAAATAGTGCAATTAGCTCATAATAAAGGAATTGAAGTCATTCCTATGGTTGGACCATCTTCTATTTTACTAGCCCTAATGGCTTCTGGCATGAATGGACAAAATTTTTGTTTTCATGGATATTTGTCTGTAAAAAAGCCTTCATTAATCGCCGATTTAAAAAGACTAGAACAACTATCTTTACGCTATCAACAGACTCAAATTTTTATTGAAACACCTTATAGAAACAATGGGCTGTTAGAGACAGTGCTAGAGTGTTTGCTACCGGAAACCTATTTTTGCATAGCTTGCAATCTAACTGCTCCAAGTAATATAGTGGCGAGTAAAAAAATAAAAGATTGGAAAAAAGCCACTTTCCCAAATCTTGATAAACTACCTACTGTTTTTCTGATAGGTTACTAATTAGAAAAAAACTTTTATATCAAATCTTACCTAATTAGATATAAATAAATAGTCAAGTAGTTTGATTATTTAGCGAAGCTTTGCCCTCTGTTATCTGGTCGAGTCAGAAATGAAAAATACAACTTATAATAACACTTCTTTTTATTTACAATATAAATGTAGGAGTATTATCTTGGCTAAATAAAATACAAAATAGGATTTATAAACATACGCTGATAAAGATTTATTTTTTAATAAAAATGACTAAGTAATTGATTATTATTGATTTGTAAAAATAATTTTCTTATTTTAAGCGATAAAAAAGCATTTTCATAGGGTCGTTCACAACGACTAAAAATTAAAAAGATTAATGTATGTACATATTATGTTAGTAGTTGTAGTAAGGGAGGTATGATGGATTTGGTAAAAGGACCATAAGAACAAACTTTGATACATAAAAACGATGGATAATGTCCAATTTCCTCCTTGCCAAAGCCCAAGTATCATTAAGGACGGCATAAAATGAACGGGAAAACAGAAATTTCTGTGCAAAAGTTGTCGCAAGCAGTTGCGATTTACTAAATGCTCAAAGAAACTTGTTTATCTCTGGCATCTGTTTTTAATCTTTGTTTACTGCCTAAATGATGAGTCATTATACGTTTAAGTACACTGCCTGAATTTGTGTATCCCAGTAATCTTTCATCACTAAAGATACTTTGAATCACTCAAAATTCAGTGTTAGTAGCGGATATTTCATTATGAGTTGTAGTTATTGTTTTTTGATTGAACAAGAACAACAAATCAGCTAATTTATCTCTCAGATCCTTTCTATCTACAATAAAATCCAAGAAACCATGCTCTAGTAAAAACTCTGAAGTTTGAAATCCTTCTGGCAAATCTTTCTTGATGGTTTCTTTAATTACTCTAGGACCAGCAAAACCAATCAGAGATTCAGGCTCCGCCATATTAATGTCACCTAGCATAGCGTAGGAAGCCGTTACGCCTCCAGTGGTAGGGTCTGTAAGCAAGGAAAAGTAAGGAATACCCGCTTTGGCTAACTGAGAGAGTTTAACTGCCGTTTTTGCCATTTGCATCAATGAAAAAGCAGCTTCCATCATACGTGCACCACCCGACTTAGAAATGATGAGCAAGGGGATTCTCTTTTCCATGCAACGGTCAATAGCGCGTGCAATTTTTTCACCAACTACTGAACCCATAGAACCACCAATGAAAGCAAAATCCATAGCAGCAATAAGGATTGGCCGATTCTCTATGGTTCCTTCGGCTACTGCCATGGCATCGGGTAAGCCAATTTGCTTCTGTGTTATTTCTAATCGCTCTTTGTACGATTTTAAATCTGTGAAATTTAAGGCATCCTTTGGCAAAATGTCTGTGAATAGCTCCGTGTATTCTTCTACATCAAAAAGTAGGGAAAAATAATCGTGTGAACCTATGCGAATATGATAATTGCACTTAGGACATTTGTAAAAATTATCCTTTACAGTTTTAACTCTACTGGTCTCTTTACAGCGTTTACAGCTATACCAGACCCCTTCTGGCGTTTCTCTTTTGTTAACTGTGGACGTTTGAATCCCTTCTTTTAATCGTTTGAACCATCCCATGAGCTATGCAGATTATATGAATTGAGCATAATAATTAAATCATTTGGATAACTTGAGCCTACTTGCAGCCCTAAGGCTACTTTTTTAGTAATGCGATTGCACCACCATAATCATAAATCTAGTGCGTACTAGATGAGGGACAAAAATACACCGAACTATTAAAAATCTTATCAAATCGTGGAATAAATACCAAAAATCAAATTGTTTAACCTCCTAAGACAACACAGGGATTAGGTATCCACAGTTCTTGTTCAATTAAATTAAATGAAATATCTTGCCGAAAATTAATGCTATGGAATTAATGTCAGCCTACCCTCAAGGTCAGTTTATTACTCTATTTGTAATCAACCTTTTAGGTGTACTCATTGGAAGTAGCTTACTAAAACGAGTTACTTTAGAATCTTTTGGTAAGGGGCTTCTAGTCGGATTTATTTTAGCGTTACTCAATGTAACACTAGGAGCTATACTCGATTTCATCACTACGCCATTACGCTGGCTAACGTTAGGTCTTTTCAGTTTTGTTGTAGATGCGTTAGTCATCTTACTGGCTAGCAAATTAGTTGCAGGCTTTACCGTTAAAGGCTTTTGGGCTGCATTGGGTTTAGCCATTGTTATTGCTGTTACTAATGCCCTTTTTCATTGGGTATTTTGAGCAATAACTGGTAGATTCAAACAATCAATCTACCAGTTACGAACGATTAACTCAATAAATTGCCTTGGTCATCCCAAGTAGCGATTTGTTCTCTAGTGCTTTGGTCGATACACTTGGCGATCCACTCGGGGTCATTTTCCATCCCAACTCGTTTGAGTTCGTCTTCTGGTACACCATCCCAAATGTTAGGCCGATTGCCAACATAGCCGAGCGTTTCTATGCCCATTTTTGAAGTGTAAAACCCCGTTAAAGTCAAATTGCGTATCAATTCAAAGAATTTTGCACCTTGCATCAGCTCTGGCTTCACTTTATGAAGCCATGCAATATCTTCCACTATTTCAATTTGTTGTTTTGAAGTTGCGTCTTTGAAGGTTCTACCAAATCTACGATTCGATTCGTGGTCTATCCACATCAAACCGCCGCGCATGGGGAGTTGATGATTTGCTATATCCTTGACAATAAACTCAATAAAGGCAGGTACTTCTGCTTCAGTAGCTGCTCCTGAAAGTTCGTCAGCAGGTAATATAATGTCGCAAAGCAGGGCAATAGTTGCCATTTCGTGAGCAGAAAAAAAAGTGGCTTCCATTAATTTTGCATCGCGCGCCATTTCCTTAGGCGTTCTGCCATAACCATTGCCCGCAGGCATATCGCTCAATTTATCACTAACTTCTTTGGCATTTGGTGTACAACCTACTGCCAAAACGCCTCCAGCAACTGTGCCTACGAATAGCGTTTTTAACGTTTCTCTTCTATCCATGATTATTTCTTTTTTGGAGATGAAAAATTAAATATTCATTTTCTTCAATTGATCCACCATATATTCTGATGCTCTCCAAGAAAGCGCCATAATTGTCCAAGTTGGGTTCTTATCCGCTTGCGAAACGAATGGTCCTCCATCCACCACGAATACATTATCGCAGTCATGTAACTGACACCATTCATTGGTGGCAGAAGTCTTAGCGTTTTTGCCCATGCGCGTAGTGCCAACTTCGTGAATAATCTCTCCCGGTTTAGCTAATCCATAATTCTTGTCTGCACCAGGGGCGTCGCCAATCACTTTTGCCCCCATATTGTGGAAGATTTCCTCAAAAGTTTGGTGCATATGCTTGGCTTGCTTACGCTCGTAATCAGACCATTTGTAGTGGAAACGCAGCACAGGAATGCCCCACTCGTCCACCTTTTCAGGGTCAATTTCGCAATAATTGCTTTCCATAGCTACCGATTCTCCCCTACCTGATATGCCCATAAGCGAACCATAGAATTTGCGTACATCTTTCTTCAATTGAGTGCCATATCCTCCAACTTCCTTTCCAATATGCTCATTCAACCAATTTGGATTAAAACCAAAACCATAGCTCGGCATATTTAGTCCGCCCCAAACCTCAATATGATACCCTCTTGGGAAGTCCAATTTTTTATTGTCCAACCACCAAGGAGAATAGACGTGCATCCCTCCAACCCCATCTTCATTATAGATTTTTCTATCCATCAAAGCAGGTATAAATGCCATTCTGGAGCTTCCTGTGGAGTCATGAACATATTTGCCCACTACACCGCTGCTGTTGCCTAATCCATTAGGATGTTGCGCACTTTTGGAGTTGAGCAAAATACGTGCTGAAGAACACGCCGATGCCGCCAGCACAACTACTTTGCCACGCAATTCATACTCTTGTCGGTCTTCTTTATTTACATAAGAAACGCCAACTGCTTTCCCCTCTTTATTCGTAATTACCTCACGCACAACAGAGTTGACATAAAGGTCAATTTGATTGGTTTTCTTTTGTGCTGGAAAAATCAAAACCGAACCTGCGGAAAAATCAGCGTAAGCGTTGCAAGAACGGCTACATTGACGACAATAAAAACAAACACCTCTGTCTTTATTGATAGCCTTGGTCAGGATAGACAAACGGGAAGGAATGACTGTAACCCCTGACTTTTGTGCTCCTTTGATGTAGAACAGCTCGTGCAGACGCGGCTTCGGCGGCGGCAAGAAAAAACCATCAGGTTCATTGCGAATGCCCTCCTTTGTACCAAACACACCGACGAGTTTATCTACTTTGTCGTAGTAAGGCTTTACATCGTCGTAACCAATTGGCCAATCCTCGCCCAAGCCATCAATGGATTTTTTTCTGAAATCGTCAGGACCAAAACGCAGGGAAATACGCCCCCAATGGTTCGTACGCCCACCTAACATATGGGAGCGAAACCAGCGGAACTCAGAGCCATCTTTGTTCGTGTAAGGCTCGCCCTCTATCTCCCAGCCGCCATAAGCCATATCAAAATCACCAAAGGCACGCGTGGAGCCAGCACCACGACGAGGTGATTCCCATGGCCATTTGAGTTGCGTACGTTGCGCTTCATCCTTTGGGTCGAAGTAAGGGCCCGCCTCTACCACAGCAACGTGTAAGCCAGATTCTGCTAGCACCTTGGCTGCCATACCGCCACCTGCCCCCGAGCCTACTACAATAGCATCGTAAATTTTGTTTTGTCGTTTTATTTGCATTGTTCAGATTGTTTTTTCGCTGTGTAAAAGTATAAAATTATGCAAAATTTTTTATAACTTTATTTTTTTGTCATTTGCCATATGGGAAAATATTGACAAATACTTGAAATATATTTTGTTCATATTCAAAATGCAGAAGGTCTATTCTTGGAAAGCATAGAACCGAGTGGTGAACTTTGCTATTTCGGGCTTTTTAGTTGCCACGTTCCAATAGCCATTGTAATAAAGTTGTTCAGGAATATACTGATTGCCTATTTTGTTAAGTTTTACTTCCATCGTTACGTCAAAATCAAAGGCTGCTCCTGCATATTGCAACTGATATTGACGCGCGATGACTTGAAAAGTTGATTTTTCAAAGTAAGTCTCTAAGTATTTGATGATGGTTTTATTTGACTTTGCTTCGGGTTTTACTTTGGCAATAAATACATAACAATCGTTGTTGCCTTTATATGTCTTTGATTCAATCGCAAAGTGGTACAAATCAATGAGTTGATCGTCGAAAATGGCTGTTTTGCTACCAATGAAAGGAACTTCTACCTTTTCACCTGGCTGAAACATCAATCGTTTGAGCTGCTCAATATGTTTGTTCATTCCTTTGGGTACTTCAATGGTTTCTTCCTCGCATTCCTGACCGTGTGTAAAGAAAAGTCTATCATAAAGTTGAGCAGTGTAATAACGCAAAATTTTATTTTTCTTGAAGTAATTTCCTTCTACTTTTTCGCTCAGAACGTCCATTGTTCGGCAGCGATGTTCAGCATACTGCCGAGTAGTGGCTGTGTATCGAGCGATAGGTTTTGCTTTTTTATCAAACAACTGAATATCGTTGTCTGAATCGTAGGAAAGAAAGCGCAAATTGCGAAAGGCTTGGTAAAAAGATTCATCTTTTCGCACCAAATCAATAAAATCGCTGACGTTGAATCCCGAACGAGTAGCGGTTACCGTGAAAGAATCTAGTCGAATGACACTCGAAATACGCTCATAATCCCCCTGTGCCTGTGCAAAAGGTGCTAGCAAAAAAATTGCCAGTAGCGTTGTCCATACTTTACAAATAAGCCTTGCCATCTAAAACTTGGGTTGTTGCATTTTTAGTAACAGCATAAACAAATCCAGGTTGTATGCTAAATGCTCCAATCTCACCTGATTTGCTTAAAGCGAGGTAACCTACTTGAAAATCGCGATAATTTTTTTGCTTGCGGATAATTCGCATAACGGCTTCCTCACATGCTTGCTGTGGCGTTGCGCCTTGTCGCATCAACTCTACTACTAAAAATGAACCCAATGTTTTTAACACGGCTTCGCCTAGCCCTGTGGAAGTCGCAGCCCCAATTTCATTGTCCACAAATAAGCCCGCACCGATAATAGGTGAGTCGCCAACTCTACCTTGCATTTTGTAGCCTAAGCCGCTAGTGGTGCAAGCACCAGAAAGATGTCCAGATTGGTCTAAGGCAATTATTCCGATAGTATCGTGCAGTTCTATATTGATTTTAGGTTGATAATTGGCGGTTTTAAGCCATTCTTCCCAATCTTGTTTTGATTTATCCGTTAACAAATTTTCCTTCTGAAACCCTTGTGCTAATGCAAAGTCTAAAGCCCCATCACCCGCTAATAGAACGTGCGGAGTGAGTTCCATTACTTTTCTAGCAACAGCAATAGGATGCTTAATGTGTTGGAGATAACAAACACCACCTGCATTGCCCATTTCGTCCATGATGCAAGCATCAAGCGTTACGTTTCCATTGCGGTCGGGAAGACCTCCGTAACCGACAGATTGATCCGCTGGGTCAGCTTCAGGAACTTTTGCGCCACTTTCTACCGCATCCAGTGCGCGTCCACCTTGCGATATGATTTGCCAAGCCGCTTCATTGGCTTTTATGTTGTTCCAGGTAGAAAGTACCGTAGCTTCTCCTACTGATACTTTTTGCACTGTTTGGCAAGCATGAGCAAGCGTTACACCAGTAATGCCTGCTGCGGATTGAGTAAGGAAATTTCTTCTGTTCATTATTTGTGATTCGTTTTGTAATAATGAAGGTAAAGATTATTTCCCTTTTTTTAGAACAATACTATTTTTACCATTAATTTCTTGGCAAAGGCGGTTTGCCTTATTGTAATTATTAACAAATGAATTCAGCTATTCGGGTTTTTAAATTTGGTGGCGCATCATTAAAAGATGCAGATGGTGTAAAAAACGTAATCTCTATTTTGCAGCAGTATGCTCACGAAGAATTACTTATTGTTGTTTCCGCAATGGGCAAAACAACCAACGCATTAGAGGAAGTAGTGATGGCTCATGCCAAACAAACGGGTAAAGCAAACGAGTTGCTGCACCAAGTTAAGCAATTTCATTTTGACTTGGCGCAAGCATTAATGGACGAAGATGAGGAATTAGCAGCTTCGCTTAATGATACCTTTGTGGAAGTGGAATGGGTATTAGAAGAGCCTCCGCATCCACATTATGATTATATGTATGATCAAATTGTTTCAGTTGGCGAGTTGGTGTCTTCAAAAATTGTAGCTGCTTATCTGAATAAAGTGGGTTTAAAAACTTATTGGTTGGATGCTAGGGACATTATAGCTACGGATAATCTTTACAGAGAGGCATGGGTAAAGTGGCCCGAAACCATGCACAATACTAAAGAAAAAGCCTTACCCAATATCAAAGAAGGTCAGTTTGTCTTAACACAGGGATTCATAGGCAGCACTAGCGAAAACTTTACAACCACTTTAGGTAGGGATGGTTCAGACTACACCGCCGCTATTTTTACCTATTGCTTGGATGCTAAAGATATGACTATTTGGAAAGATGTTCCTGGCGTATTGACCGCAGACCCTCGCCTATTCGAAAATGTGACGAAACTTGACCGCCTATCGTATCGAGAAGCAATTGAATTAACTTACTATGGTGCAAAAGTAATTCACCCAAAAACCATTAAACCGCTACAAAATAAAAGTATTCCGCTTTATGTAAAGTCATTTCTTGAACCAGAGAGCGAAGGAACGCTGGTTTCAGGGCAAACGGAAGATAAATATCCACCATTAGTAGCAGTGGAAAAAAATCAGGCGGTGCTTTCTATTTCAACTCGCGATTTTTCGTTCGTGGCAGAGCACCACATTAGTTTGCTGTTTCATAAAATTGCTGAATTTCGATTGCAAGTCAACATGATGCAAAATACAGCTATTAGTTTTGCCATCTGCGTCAATAATATTGATGATAAAATACATCAATTTGCGAAAAATATTGAAAAGGACTTTAGTGTCCTCATTGATGAAGACCTTGAACTTTACACCATTCGCTACTATAATCAGCCTACTATCAATAGTTTGCTCGATGGAAAAATGGTGCTATTAGAAGAAAGAACACCCAATACGATGCAAGTCGTCCTGCGCGATGTACCTGTGATGAAGCGAAAAGCGGAGGTGATTGCCCGCAAATGAAATAAAAAAAACTAAATTTTCTTGAAATTAAAACTAAGACAAATGAAGGTTGTCCTTGCTTAACTCAATAAATTATGAAATTGCCATATCCTAAAAACTAGGACATAGCAGTTTCATCTCAACAACATTAGTTACTTCTTACTCGATTTCTTTTTGTCTTGAAAATAAGTAGGAGGTGTCATGGCTACATATTCGATAATTGGTGAGCCGACAGCTGGCTCCTTCAACATCGTCTTTTGATACTCTTTAAGTACGTTCATTACAGGACTGGAGAATCCTTTTTGCATGGCTTCTTTATTATCAAACCATAGATGGATAACAGCACTGGTAGGATTAGCTGGATCGTCTTCACTAGGAATGTTAATCTCATATCCTTTTATTCCTACCACTCCGTTAAGTACGTTAGGAGCATATTTTTTTAATTGGAATAACTGATATTCTTCCCAGGTAAGATCAGGATGTTTTTGAGCGACAAACGTAATTTTCACATGGTTTTGAAATCCGCTTGAAATACTAGGTTCAGCTAAAGTAACTTGTTCTACACCTATAATTGTTGGGGCACCACTTAAGCAATTAGGCACGTCAGCAATTGCCGTTTTTCCCGCATCACTAGCATAGCTCTTCTCCATAGCTTCTGGACTATCGAACCACAACTCAACAAACAAATCATACGGTGCATCTTTAGCTTCAGGAGAAACGAAATTTTGTACATAGCCTCTTAAAATAGATAACGAATCGAAAATTTACGCTTTCAAATAATCAATAAATATTATCTTAGCTGCTCATCAAATTAGGTATTGATTACAGCTATGTTCAACCGTTTATTCCTCACGGAAAAAAATATGTTAATTGCTATAATACTTAATGCAATTAACATATTTTTACTATACTTTCCAGAACTTTCTAACAATTTCTGGCTGAATGCTTTAGATCAGTTGTTTATCGTGTTTTTCATGATGGAGGCTTATGTAAAAATAAAACTACTAGGTAAGACTTACTTTACCAACAGATGGAATCGTTTTGATTTTTTTCTAGTCGTTGTCAGTCTTCCATCCTTACTCATGAACTTCATTGAAATTCCAGATGCTTCTTTTGTATTGCTTTTGCGCTTATTTCGCATGATTCGTCTCGCACGTTTTGTTACCTTTATTCCTAATTTAACCAAAATTATAGAAGGGCTAGGCAGAGCTTTGAAATCCTCTGTTTTTGTACTTTTAGCCTTGTTTATCTTGAATTTCATGTTAGCCATCTTTACTTGTCATTTCTATGGCACCATTTGTGATGAACTTTTTGGTAATCCTTTGCGCTCGTTTTATTCCATTTTTCAAATGTTTACGGTGGAAGGTTGGAACGAAATCCCTTCCCAAGTAGCAGAGAACTTAGAGCAGCCTGCTTTGGCTTGGTTAATGCGGTTCTATTTTGGTGCGGTGGTACTTATTGGCGGTATTTTCGGAATGTCTTTGGCAAATGCCGTATTTGTGGACGAGATGACGGTAGATAACAATGATGAATTAGAAGAAAAAATTGATGACCTCAAAAAAGACATTCAAGAATTGAAAGCAATGCTAATGGCAAAAGTGGAAGGTTGAGATTGATATAATGATAGCATTTTCAGTATCTTGTGCCATTGACTTTACAAAATCGAAATATCGTGAATTTTATTGTGTTCGACTTAGAAGCGACTTGTTGGGAAAACAAACCAAGTAACAAAGTTCAAGAAACCATTGAAATTGGTGCTTTTCTGATTAATAGTTATGGCGAAGAAGTGAAGCGTTGTTACAGCAGATTTATTCGACCTGTGGTCAATCCTTACCTGTCCAAATTTTGTATGGATTTGACTTCCATTCAGCAAGAGCAAGTGGATAGAGC
>DAITMC010000009.1:0-31339 GCA_036835365.1 Saprospiraceae bacterium | reverse complement strand
AGCGTGTGCTATTTGTGTTCTAGTTTTTTGACTAATCATATACTTCAACTGCTTTGTGCTATGTTGATAAAACACGGCTTTTTTTAATCAGCTTTCAAAAATAAATGAAAATTGCGAGAAAAGCAATAGGGGAGAAGTTAAAGTTTTATTTTAAGACAAATGGCTGAGGGGGGGGATTTCAGATAAGGTTTCATCTATCTTGGTATGGGGTTTACACTTGAACAAAATTGATTAGTGAAAATAACATAGTACAATATATCGTTTTTTCGACTTCGACAGAATTGATTGGCGCAGTCAATACAGCGTCATTACTAAAATCAGGACTAAAACCGTTTTGATAATACACTTGAAACAGAAAATACTCCTACTCCATTTTGGATGTTAGAAAACGAAATAACAGGTTCGGTAAAGCGGCGAAATCTTGCATCATTATTTTTATCGGTAGTAAGTTGATAAAGATACGCTGTTCGAGTAGCAGAAGTTAGCCGAACCTCTATACTATGTAAACTATTCCAGCCTGGAGTAGTAGAATAATTGAAATTAAAATTGATGGTTCGTCCATCCAAGAATTGGTCAGTAAAGAAAAGTCGTTTGGAACTTCTGTATTCAATTAGTTCATTTTCACTAAAAGGGTATAGATTAGCTGTAAGAGGTGTAGCTTCTTGCAAGGAATTGTTAAAACCTGTTCCTGTTCCTAACACTTCTAATAAATAATAGTTACTACAGCTAGGAGGATCATTAAACGAAATCGAAAGGGTGCTGCCATTGCGTTTGAGTGTTCCAGAGTCGTTTCGAATAGTACCTATGGTATCTATTTGCATTGTAGTTGGACTATCTGTTAGTGTTTGCTCAGAGCGACTTTCTCCAAAACCGACATCTTGAATAATCAAACGATAGGTTGTATTGGCTATAAAAGGAATATTGCTAGGATGTTCATAGAAACCATTATTGGGATTATAAATAAAATGATACGCATTATTGGATACTTCCAGTTGTACTATTGATGTTTTTAATGTATCATAAATAGGAAAACGAGTGGTTGGAACAGTTTTACTTAAAAAGACCTTATGAAGGGTATCTATAGAAGTCAACTGCGCAGTTGCTGCCAACTGGGTTTGAAAATCTTGGTCTAAGTTAATTGTTTTTTCGTAAATACTACCGTCCCTATCGCAGGCGAAAAGAGTAAAATAGACTATACAGCTAATAAAAATAATATCACTACGCATAGTTTTAAAATTTGAGGGCATATGCCACCGATGGAACAATAGGGAGAATACCCACTTCTTTCAAGGTAATAAATAGTTCAGTCCTTTTACTGGGCGTATCTCTAGACGATCCTACATCTTCACGAACGTAAAACGGATTAACATGATTGTAAAGATTATACACACTAAAAATCCATTTGCGTTCAAATTTATTTTTTTTCTTGTAGAAACTAACACTGGCATCCAAACGGTGGGTAGCAGTCATCCTATAATTATTTTTACTGTCTGTTACAAACCGTTCTCTGGGTTCTTCTAAGTTAAAGAATCCATATATTGAAAAAAGGCTTCTTTCTCTGTCTTGGTCTGGCGTGGTAGCGTAGCGTGAGCTTGGTATTGTAATTGCATTTCCCGTACTATAAATCCAAGCAAAAGAGTAAGCGACACGCTCACTTTGTTGATGAATAATGACAATGGAAGCATCGTGTCGCCTATCGAAGCGAAAAGGGAAACGCAAGCCTGCATTAATATTATCGAACTGCCGCCAATTCCAACTTAGGGTGTAACCTATCCAACCTGTGGTTTTGCCTAATTTTTTATTCAAAAATATTTCTGCCCCATATACTTCGCCATCACCCTGCACGACTTTATCTTGCCAATCGGACTCCAAATTTGGTTCGAATGTTGCTCCTTCTGTGTAGGAAAGTACGTTGTCCATTTTTTTATAAAAGCCTTCCAGTGTAAAATCCCAAGTGTCATCTATACTTTTTGCTACTCCTAGTGCAGCCTGCCAAGCGGTTTGAGGCTTGATACGCGCCGTAGAAGGTATCCACAAATCTGAAGGCAACCCTAGCGATTCGCTGGAAAGTAAGTTAATATATTGGGTCATGGTAGCAAAAGAAGATTTGATGGATAGCTTGGGTGAAATTTGAAATCGCGTACTCCATCTAGGTTGTAGCGAAGTGTACTCTTGATTTTCTACATTAAATCCCGAGTAGTGTAACCCTACATTCATACTTATACGATTATTGATAGTCCATTCATCTTCCACAAAAAAGTTATATTCAATAGAACTCAAAGTTTTAATTCCCAGTAAAGTATCCAAGTTGATGGTTGGGCTGCTGCGTGTCAAAGTCGTTGCACCTGGTCGATAGGTATGCTGAATCCAATTACCACCTATACGAACATAGTGTTGCGTAGAGGGAATCCACTCCAAAACTGAGCGAAAAGAATAATCTTTTATCCCTGAAACGTACTTGGATCGTGCTTCCTCTTTAGTTTCTTCGCTTTCATAATACTGTTCAATGTTAATTTGGTAATCTGTAAAGCTGGCTGTGGTATTCAAAAACAATTGACTAGTCAAATTATAGTTCCAACGCAGGGCAGCAATTTGATTCTGCCATCCTAGTTCTCCTCCTGAGACTTCCTGAATTTCATTATCTCTAACTCTCGTTTCAAGAACATCCCTACCTGTATAAAAACTCAAATGTAAACTTTGCTTTTCGTTGATGCGGTGCTGTAATTTGCCGTTTAGGTCATAAAAGTAGGCAGCCAATTTATCCAAACCATCAGATCCTGCCTTGATGAAAGGGCTAACAAACAAATCTAAATAGGTCCTTCTTCCCGAAACCAAATAGGAACTTACGCCTTTTTTAATTGGTCCTTCTAACGTTAATTTAGAGGCAATATTACTGATTGATCCTTCTCCATGAAAGGATTGGAGGTTGCCCTCTTTCATATTGATATTGAGTATGGAAGATAAACGACCGCCATATCTTGCTGGAAAACCACCTTTTATCAAAGATACATTCTTAATAGCATCTGCATTGAATACTGAAAAAATACCCAAAATGTGGGATGGATTATAAATTGGTACGCCATCCAATAACACTAAATTCTGGTCAGGACTGCCACCTCGCACATATAGCCCTGCCAGCCCTTCGTTGCCCGATTGTACCCCTGGCATCAACTGTAGGGCTTTTATTACATCCACCTCGCCCAACAGGGCAGGCAATTGTTTGATGTCTTTGATAGCGATATCGGTTTGGCTCATTTGGGTGTTTTCGTGAATAGGTTTACTTCGAGTAGCTTTAATTTCTAAGGCAGCCAAAGTAACAGTTGCTTGCAATTTGATTTGTAATAAAGTATCTTTAGTGATTTCTAAGCGTAAAGTATCCGTTTTGTAGCCCACATAGGAAAAAAACAGTATGAGTGGTTTCCCATTGTTGAGCGTCAAGCTATAAAAGCCATATTCGTTAGTCGTGCTGCCAACTTTATTACTTAATTCAAACATATTTGCTCCAATCAGCCTTTCCCCAGAATCACTATCACTGACGTAACCGCTGATGGTTATTTTTTGGGCATAACTCATTGCGTTACAAGCAAAAAACATAACAATAACTAGAAATGACCTATTCATCTGCCTTACTTTTTTTTAATAGACAATTCACTCCAATACTTACAGAGTGATAATTACCCTCTATGCTAAAGGGATTTAACACAATAGGATTTTTCAAGAAAGAGCGTGGTGAATATTGAAAGGTTGTACTAAATTCCAATTGGCGTTGGAATAAAAATAACGGCGGCTGGAAATCAATGCCTGTTTGTATAGCCGTATAAATAAAAGCCTCCTTGTCCTGAATACTACCTTCTATATCTCGATTGACAGAACTTATACCTCCGCTAAAATTTGAACTAATAGAGCTGAAAAAAGTTTGATAATCTGCAAAACCCAGCAAGAAACCTACTTTAGGTATCAACTTCCAACGACTAGATGTAGGCAATAAATTGTAACTTGCACTCAGCCCCAAATCGGCAGCAGAAAAGTTATAATTATAGCGTTCCTCTGTGCTCCGTTCCTCATCAAAGGTTTGTATCAGCTTTACGTTCATCTGCTTGGGGTTGTAGTATGCACTCACCCGAAACCTAAAAGCTGATTGGCTTGACCATTCTGCAAAGGCATTCACACTCGGACGAGTGCCAAGCCTGTTGTTGAACGAAAAATCGTCCAATTGCTTGGGTACTTCATGTTGTAACCAACTAAAATTGGAGGCAATACCAACGCCGTAATTAAAGTTTTGGCAAAAGACTGTAAAGCCAGAAATCATAAAAAAGAGATAACAAAGAAAATACTTCATGCCATGCTTAATTTTAAATGAAACACTAGATACCAATTTCATACAATGAATGTTAAGTATAAAATAATTATTATTTAATGACGCACAAATAAATTGAAAAGACTAACCGGAAATAGAATTGTTTATGGTTAGTCTTCTCAAGAATATTAAGACAAAAGATAGCTAGGTGTTAATTTGCTCTAGAAATGACAAGTTTCTTAGTTTCAACAAAACCTTCACCAATTATTGTAAGTGTGTAAACTCCATCGGATAAATCGTTTACCTGCAATTCAACAAGACTAACTTCATCCTTATAAAAACTACCTCTATAAAGGGTACGTAAATAGCCTCCCTTGATGCTATAAAGTCTAACTTCTACAATCTGATCAAATGCCAAAGAAGGCGTACTAATGACAAAAGCACCTCTAGTTGGGTTAGGACTAATAGTAAACGCAGATGATTTGCTAGATTTTTTCAATTCCTCTTCTAAAAATCTTTCCTCATCGAACTCATTGAAACCACTTACCCTAGCGACTAACTCGTTGTCTATATCTATCTCAGTAGGGATATTAAACGTATGCTCAAAATTTACAAGTTCTACCTGAATTGAATTGAGCGTTTCAGTAATCTTAATTGCCTTATTTCCTTTTAATCCCGCGGAGATTTCTACCCGATTATTTCTAATTCTGATGTACTCCTCAAACAAAATTTTGTCAGGTGTCATGTTTTCATCCTCAATCTGATTTATGTAATCATCAAAAGCCCTCCAAAGTGTAAATTTAACCTCCACATAGCCACTATAAGATTTATCAATACTAATAAAACCATTAGTGTTGTAAATTTTGTAAGTACTATTCTCAATGTCTAAGGTTTGTCCATACTGAATTTTACATATTTGAGGAAAAGTTGATTTAGGCGTGATATTTTTAACACCTAATTCTTTGGACAAATCACTTATACCTAAACCAGCAGTACATCCCCTCACACTAAATATATCTATAAAATTCTCAGTATCAGATGCTCTTGCAGCTGCTCCTGCACATATAGTATCGCGCCCAGTATCTCTATCATTAGAAGAACATCCAACTTGTGTACTAATGCAATTAGAAAACTGGCTCTTGCAAGGGAAAATATCAATAGCATCATTACCTTGAGTCCTTGCAAAAGACTTATATCTTTTTGTAAAGACTGTACAACGATTTCTAAATTCATTGTACGCATCAGCTTGGCTATCAACTGGAAAGACAAATAAAAAACAAAAACCAATTAATGAAACGGTTAAAAATCTAATTTTTTTCATAATTTTACAAAGTTTTTAAATAAACAAATAGCACTTTTGCTGTCGTTGGCCAAAACTACCAGCATTAGTGCTTTCTTCCTATATTGAAGTGCACCATCAATACCAAATAAAAAATCTTGTTGTTAAGATTTATAAAACAAAATTAAGAGAAAAAACCAAGCAATCCAAATAAAAATTTTGGACACATCGTCAAAAAATTGGACTTATCGCAAAAATTTTGGACATATTTAATTTATTATAATATGGGGGGTAAATCCTTATTTTCGCAATAAATCGTTACCGCTTTAGTCGCTATTTTTAATTCTTCTGCTGCCAGTCCTTTGGGTATGCTCAATCGAGCATAAAGTTCAATTTGTGTGTCTTAACGGTTTTTCTTCATTCACTTTTCAAAAATAAATGAAAATTGCGAAGAAAGCAATAAGGGGAATGTTCAAGAGTGTTTTTGGAGTACACTAAAAGAGTAAAAGTATTACACTTTCCCTAACTTCAAATTTGACTTTTCTTACTTTACTACTAAATTTGTGAGCGATTAGCGACATAATGGCAGGTTTTTTTTTGGTATAAAATCTGATATACTAATCAATTAACATTTTAATTCGTTATTGATGTAGCGTCATTCAACACACCAGTGACGTTATTATTTCATAACCTGATTCTTAACAAGCAAAAAAAGGAATACCTAATATATCATGTTAAATTTTATAAAAAAGATATTTGGATCAAAATACGAGCGCGACGTTGCTAATTACGAACCGATTGTTCATCAAATTAATCAAGTATTTGAACAACTGCAAACGGTCAGTAACGACGAACTGAGAAGTAGAACTTTACATTTTCGAGAACAAATAAAAGACCACTTAGCTGCTATAGATGAAGACATAGCAGCGGCTAGGGTAGAGGCACAAGACATAGAGGATTTGCTCGAAAAAGAAGCCATTTTTCAGGAAATAGATGCGCTCATTAAAAAGCGCGATGAGCAACTAGAAGAAATTCTTAAAGCCATATTGCCTGAAGCCTTCGCTGTTGTTAAAGAAACAGCACGCCGATTCATGCACCATGAAACCCTTGAAGTAACTGCGACACAGCACGATAGAGATTTAATCGCAAATCCAAAGAAAAGCTATATCACCATCAATGGAGATAAAGCTATTTGGAAAAATAAATGGATGGCGGCAGGTGGAGAAATCACTTGGAATATGTTGCATTACGATGTGCAGTTGATTGGTGGTATGGTGTTGCACGACGGTAAGATTGCCGAAATGCAAACAGGGGAGGGTAAAACATTGGTAGCCACTTTACCTGCCTACTTGAATGGACTTGCTGGAAATGGTGTACACATCATTACAGTCAACGATTACTTGGCTCGTCGAGATAGTGAGTGGGTCGGTCCGATTTTTGAATTTTTATTCTTGACTGTGGACTGTATTGACCACTACAAGCCACACTCGCCAGAGCGCAAAAAGGCTTACCAGTGCGATATTACTTACGGAACGAACAATGAGTTTGGCTTTGATTATTTAAGGGATAACATGGTGGCTTCCCTCGAAGAAATGGTGCAACGTAAACATCATTTTGCCATGGTGGATGAGGTGGATTCTGTATTAATTGACGATGCTCGAACGCCGCTTATCATTTCGGGCCCTGTACCTAAAGGGGTAGAGGAGCAAGAGTATATCGCTTTGAAGCCATTGGTGGAAAAACTCATTGCCGTACAGCAAAAGCAAGCTACTCAATATTTAGCAGAAGCTAAAAAAGCTTTCAAAGAAGGAGACACAGGTTATGGGGAAGGCGAGGGCAGCATGGCTTTGCTTCGCGCTTATCGCTCTTTACCAAAATATCGTCCGCTCATTAAATTTTTGAGTGAGGAAGGGGTAAAGGTAAATCTGCAAAAAGCAGAGAACTTTTATATGCAAGAGCAATCCAAAAATATGCACATTGTAGATGCGGCATTGTATTTTACGATTGATGAAAAAAATAGAAATGTTGAATTGACCGATAACGGTGCAGAGTATTTGGCAAAATACGTAGAGGATGATCAGTTCTTTATCATGCCAGATTTAGTAACGCGCATGGTAGAAATTGATAATGATGAATCGTTGAATGAAAAAGAAAAGCAGTTAGCCAAAACATCCCTATCTCAAGAATATGCCGTAAAAGCTAGACGTTTGCATGCTACCAGCCAGTTGTTGAAGGCTTACACGCTTTTTGAGCGCGATGAGGAGTATGTGGTGATGGATGGTCAAGTCAAAATCGTGGATGAACAAACCGGTAGGATGATGGAAGGTCGTCGCTATTCTGATGGACTTCACCAAGCATTAGAGGCAAAAGAAAACGTGAAAGTCGGCGACATCACTCAAACCTACGCTACGGTAACGCTACAAAATTACTTCCGAATGTACCACAAACTAGCAGGTATGACGGGTACGGCAGAAACAGAATCAGGTGAGTTTTGGGAAATTTATAAGTTAGATGTAGTCGTTATTCCAACGAATAAACCTATTCAGCGAGAAGACCGAGAGGATTTAGTTTATAAAACAGCGCGCGAAAAATTCAACGCCGTTATTGATGAAATAGTGCGTTTGACTGAGGCTGGGCGACCTGTTTTGGTGGGTACAACAACAGTAGAAGTTTCCGAAAAGCTAAGTCGTATGCTCAGCATGAAAGGCATTGCACATAATGTGCTGAATGCCAAGCAGCACCAACGCGAAGCGGAAATTGTAGCAGAAGCGGGTAAAGCAAGTAAGGTAACAATCGCCACAAACATGGCGGGTCGTGGTACGGACATCAAAATTAATGAGGAAGTTAAAGCGGCTGGTGGTCTAGCCATCGTTGGTACAGAACGCCACGATTCTCGAAGGGTGGATAGGCAGTTGCGTGGTCGTGCAGGACGACAAGGCGACCCAGGCTCTACACAGTTTTATGTTTCGTTGGAAGATAACTTGATGCGTCTTTTTCAATCCGAACGCATTGCTAAGTTGATGGATAGAATGGGGCATCAGGAAGGCGATATGATTCAACATTCTATGGTCACCAAATCTATTGAGCGTGCTCAGAAAAAAGTAGAGGAAAACAACTTTGGTATCAGAAAGCGATTGCTAGAGTACGATGATGTAATGAATATTCAACGAGAAGCCATTTACAAAAAGCGTTACAACACGCTCTCTGGAGAACGCTTTTCGGTGGATTTGAAAAATATGTTTGATTCCATGATTGTTGATTTCATAGAGGAATACCACGCTGAAAAAGACTATGAAGGCTTCAAGAGAACGTCTTTTGCTTTGTTTGGTGTTGACCCTAAAATGGAAGCGATTGACTTCAAGGAAGGAAAGTTGAAAGATGTGATTACTGAATACAGCGAGCAGTTAACTGAACAATATAATCGAAAAATGGAAGATATCATTGACGTGATTTTTCCAAGAATACAGGAAGTCTATGAGCGAGAGAAAAATCGCTACAAGCGCATTATTGTTCCGTTCACTGATGGTCGTCAGAATCCATTAATGATAACAGCAGAAATCGAGGAAGCAATAAAAACGAAAGGTAAATCTATTCGTCAAGATATTGAAAAGACCGTTGGATTGGCTTTGATGGATGATTTATGGAAAGAACATCTACGTTCAATGGACGAACTGAAAGAATCCTCCCAAGCAGCTTCTTTTGAGCAGAAAGATCCATTAGTCGTTTACAAAATGGAGGCTTACAAACTATTCGAGGAGTTGATGTATGAATTGAACTCCAAAGTAACGTCTTACTTAGCGCATGGTACTCTGAAATTCTCGGATGGTACTTCACTAGCAGAGGCTAAAGCGCAACGACAGATAGATATGAGCAGAATGAGTACAAATAAAAGTGCAGCCGATACGCAGCAACGAGTGGCTTCTAGGGCAGCGGCGGAAGCAGTGAGTGCGCCTCCAAAGGTCGAAACCATTAAACGCAGTGGGGCTAAGATAGGGCGTAATGATCTTTGTCATTGCGGCAGTGGAAAGAAATATAAGCACTGCCACGGCAAATAATCTAATCTTATTTGACTGAATGCACTTATTGTGAAATTTAAGTGCATTCAGTCCATTTTTTCTAAATATTCGTTAATTCCAGTTTTTGCTCCGATGTTGTAGCTTCCTTTGTAGTGGTTTCTTCTTCAGGCAGTACTTCCTTTTCTCGCCCACTACGGTTTACAATAGTTGCGCTAGCTTGTTGTGTACCATAAAGCACTACATCTTGAATGTTTACATGATTCGGACGCGAAGCCATAAAGTAAACCGTCTCAGCAACATCTATGGCTTTCAAAGGCTGAAAATCCCTGTAAACATTGGCAGATTTTTCCTCATCGCCATCATAGCGAACCAAAGAAAATTCTGTTTCCTCCACATGCGCTGGTGCAACTTGGCTTACGCGAATGTTATACTGATGTAAGTCGAGGCGCATCCCTTTTGTAAGGGCATCCACAGCATGTTTAGTGGCACAGTAAACAGCCCCATTGGGATATACTTCTTTACCCGCTATGGAACAAATATTAATGATTTGCCCACCACCTCTTTTTACCATCAAAGGTGCAATCATGCGCGTCATGTAAAGCAGTCCTTTAATGTTAGTATCTATCATCGTTTCCCAGTCCTCCAATTTACCTTCGTGAATTGGCTCGAAGCCCTTTGCTAAACCTGCATTATTAATGAGTAAGTCAATATTTTGCCAACTTTCATTCAATTTTTCCGTCATTTCTTCTACGGAAAGTGGGTCTCGTACATCAAAATCTTGAATCAATACTTCACTACCATAAGTATCTTCGTATTGCTGTTTAATGATGGCTAATCGGTCGGTGCGCCGACCAGTTAAAATCAAACGATAGCCATTAGCTGCAAAAATATCAGCAGTAGCTTTGCCAATTCCTGAAGTAGCTCCAGTGATAAGGACTGTTTTGGCTGGCTCTTTTTCTGCACCCAACTTTGGAAAATCATCCTCAATTTCTTCTTCTGTTGTTGTTGGTATCTCCTCTAGATGCTGCTGCGTTGACTGGAGTAATGTCTGATTTGACAGTAATAGACTTTCTAAGCGTTTGATGTCTTCTTGCAATTTTTGCAACATATCAGTATTCACACCTAACGTTGGTGGTGTATTTTCATTAGGCATGTTCATTACTATTGCCGCTGCTTGGTCGATTTCTTCGATTAAGTCCTCCTGCGAAGTTATATTGATAGGTTGTTCTTCAATCCCTGCTTCAAAAGTTTCATCGGTTTGTTCGATTAAATCCTCCTGCGAAGTTATACTGATAGGTTGTTCTTCAATCCCTGCTTCAAAAGTTTCATCGGTTTGTTCGATTATTTCATTTTCTGCCTCTGTTTTATTAAAGGGTGCTGGCATTTCGCCATTGTGAACGGAATCTAGTTCTGGCAAAACTAAGAAAACTGAATCGTTTTGATGTGTTTTTACCTCAGGGTTGATGTCCACTGCGCTCAGATAAGCACGCTTAGCGTGGTCAAATTGACCTAAGCGATGAAACAGAACTGCTAAATCGTAATTGGCTAGTGGATGATTCGGCTCAATTTCAAGTGTCTTTTCAAAATAGACAATTGCTTTATTAGTTTGATTGAAATATTCATCTTGAAGCACTGCATACTGATAATGTGCATCAGAATTGCTGGAGTCGAGTTGAATAGCTTTTTCAAATAGAGCGGCTGCCTGCTCCTGATGATTGTTGTATTTGTTAGCTAAAATATTTCCCAAACGATAGTTCACATTAGGATAGGTAGGGACAATTTGAATTACTTTCTCAAAGTGGAATCGCGCGGTGAAATAATCTTCCCTCAACTCCGCTAATTCCCCCAGCAAATAATGTGCATCTACGTTATCTCCAGTGAGCTGTAGCAAGGTTTCTAGCTGATTTTTTGCAATGTCATAGTTTTCGGTATGGACAATAAGGGCTTTTGCATAGCTATACCTCAGCCCTTCATCTGTTGGATGTGCTTCAATCCCTGTTTGTAGTGTTTTTATGGCTTGCTCTATTTTATTGGCTTCAATTTCTCTTTGAGCTTCCTGCTGAAATTCATTTGCTTGAGGTACATGTTTTTGCTCATTTACATTTTCGCTAACCTCTCTGTTTGAAATAGAAGGAAAGTTCATTACTTCTTCTTCTGCATCTGCTAAGAGAGAAATACCTGGTATATTTGCCAGATTTATTGCTACCTCATCTTCATGCTGCCCATTGTTGTTCGTCAGAGTCGAATCCGAATTGTCATTTGTCATAGTGGCATCAGAGGGTATGCTACTTTGGATGACCCAGTTATCATATTTTGACATATCACTCATGAACTGAAAAAACTGTAAGTAATGCTCTGCTTGAAATTCTTCCAGCGTAGTGTAATCTCTATTGCGTAGGAATCGGAGAAATTCACCAATTTCAGAAGAAATACTTCTAATCACTTTTAATTGATTGTTGAGTTCTATTTCTTCAATTTCTGGAATATCTCTCTTCTTGCGTCGAACCTCCAAATACTCGTCTTGCCAGTGGTTCATGTATTTAATGACGTTGCTTACACGATCAAAGGAAGTCGGAATTATCTCAGCAAGACCTGTTTCGGAATTGTGTTTGATGCCATCCACAATTACGGTTTTTACTCGATTAGAGCGCACTTGCTCTTGGAAAACAGGCAATAAATCGAGCATACATTTGCTGGAGCGTAAAAAATTATCACTGATTAGGAGTAAAATAGGATGAATAGCACTTTTGAGTTCTGCATGAAGATAGTCGCCCTCATCATTGCAGGATACATGGCGAAAATAGTAGCCAGCAGGAGTTAACTTCTGGTCAATAGTAAGTGCTAGTTCTTGATTAGCACTGTGGTACGCAAGTAAAACTGTTTTTTCTGTCATAAGCCAATTTATTGTTCTTGGGAAGGGTTTTAGTTCAAAAATTGATTGAATTTTACGAAGATGAATTTTATTTTCATTATAGTAAAGTAACGAATTTTAAATTATGATGTTACAAATCGTTAATAAATTAATCTATTCTATGTTGGTTTGTTGAGTAATGTTATAATAGTTTGCTCGAATGACTGACGAAATTCCTCATATTTACTTGTCGCTGAGCCTGAAAAACCAGTATGGATGCGCTGTATTCGATTGTTTCTATCCACAAATATTAATGTCGGATAGGCAATGACTTCCCTTAAAAAAGGAAGTGTTTTAGAAGCCTCTGCTTTCTTGTAGTACCCCGCTAGTATTATTTCATAAGGAATATTCATCTGATTTATATAATTATCCACCAATTTTTGTGCCTTTTCTGGCTCTTTATAACGCTCAAAGGCTAATCCTATAATGGCTATTTCTTTTGCTATTTCCACATTTTCATTCAAGTAGCGAACTAAAAACTCCGTTTCATCTCTGCAATTCGGACACCAAGTACCTAATATCTGGATAAGTTTAATTTTATTGCCATAATCACTCAGTGAAATCGTTTCCCCCTGCTTATTTTTGATATTCAACTCGATCTCTTCTAAGTCACTTTTTACATAAGTCAAGCTATCGGGATTAGATAATTCAAAGTTTGGATTGCGTTTTGCTTCCCAAATAGTTTTATAATCTTTTCCTGATCTAAATGTACCTACTATGGTACTATCCGCTAAAATTTTAGCTTCAAATAAGAATGCGTGCGCTCCTTCAAAGCAAGATAGATATATTTTATCGGCTTGTATTGTGCCCTCTAGGAAGCGGTAGTCTCCTGTTTCGGTTCGGAAAGTACCAGTTAGATAATTGCCCTGTTGTTGAAATTCACCCACGGCTGGATAGGGTTTGGCTTCGTTTGCTTCAAACCTAGTTTCCCAATTCCCCGTAATATCCATAAAAGGTGTTTTTCGTAACTCTGTGAAACGATAATTTTTACCGTGAAATGCTACAAAAGGAATACTATAATTTTCTTGGTTATTTACTACCCAAAGCCCTTCGATGACATCTTCTTCATAAAATCCGATAAGATAGGAATCGTAAAGAGGAAAATTAATTCTAATAGTATCTTGATTAGTCGCAGGATCTCTGCCAAATTGAATATCTCGAACTATTATACTTTCTTCCCCATTTTTAATTTCGATATAAAAAGTGTTTTTGTTTTCATAAACTACCTCGAAATTGAAAGGCAACTGCCCTTCAGTTACTTCCTCAAAAACAAAATCAGAATTAGGTGTTTGGCGAGTAGTTTTGTTGTCTTCTAATTTTAGAATACCTCGCCATTTTCCGGGTGGAATTGCCTCAAACTGGTTGTCGATGACAATGCAGGAGCAGGTTAATGCCACCAATAATAAATTTATGAGTAATGTAATTCGCATTATTTGTTATTAATGAATAATGTTATATTAAGATTAGTCAACAAAATATCATTCGTAGTAGTTGATAATTTTGGTTTTAATTTTTGTATCAAAGTAATGTTTATCAGTGAAAAGCACCACTAATTTTAATAAACGTACGGTGTGGTTTTATCGCTATTAAGTTGTAGGCAATTTGTAGGTTATTTAAACGATTCAATAGTTCTAAAAAAATAAAATGCAATCTATTTCTATTCTAGGCTGTGGTTGGTTAGGATTACCGCTGGGCAAACATTTAGTGAAGGAAGGTTATAAAGTCAAAGGCTCTACAACTTCTGAGAGTAAATTAAGCACAATACAACAACAGGGTATTGAATCATTTAAGTTAGTTGTTACGAATGGATTAGCTTATAAAGATGCTGCTTCTTTTTTTCAAAGTGAAGTATTGTTTTTGAATATTCCACCCAAACGTGCTAATCCAAATATCGAAAAAGAATACCCTATTCAGGTGCAAAAAGTAGTAGCGTGTGCAAAATTGGGGGGCGTTAAACAGATTATTTTTGCTAGTTCTACGGGTGTTTATGGCGATGATAACCAAATTGTTACGGAACAAACTATTCCGAATCCGACGCGTGGTTCTGGCGTGGCATTGGTGCATGCAGAACAAATTATTCAAAACACTGGTCTTCAGTGGGTTATTCTTCGATTTGCGGGCTTGGTTGGTGAAAATAGAAAGGCAGGGCGTTTTTTAGCAGGTAAAACAAACTTATCCAATGGACAAGCTCCTGTTAATTTAGTGCATCAAAAAGATTGTATTCAAGTCGTAGCACAGTTATTAAAACAACAGGTTGGGAATGAAATTTTTAATGTTTGCGCTGACGCACATCCTATAAAGCAAGTATATTATACTGAGCAAGCCCTAAAGGAAGGATTAGTGCCACCCAGTTTTATAGATAATGCGCCAGTAAAATATAAAATTGTGTCCAATGAAAAGTTGAAACAACGCTTGAACTATGCTTTTATTTATCCTGATCCGGTTTTATTTGAATAGTCCAAACGAAGTGTGCTAAATTGATAGCTATTTAGTACACTTCGTTTGGTTAAACTTTTTTTGCTTAGCCTAATTCACTTTCTTAACGTTGCCATTTTCTTCATACACTAAGAAGGCAGTAGTAAAACCTGCTCTTTTAGCTCGCGCCAAGGCAGTTCTTGCTTCTTGTTCAGTGCGATAACCACTCAGTAACATAATAGTTAATTGTCCTTTTTTCTTTTTTTCCAAAAGACCAATTCCCTCTATTTTTGATTCCTCAAAGTAGCGTTCTGGATCCGTATAGGCAGCCAGTTGTATCTTGTAGCCATCAATGCTACTGCTTGTGTAAGTAGGCTGATTACTTAGCGCATTATCTATTATATTTAAACTTGACTTATCCTTCAGCACTACTTTATCTGCTACGTTTTGTATATTCTCTTCTACAACAAAAGCACCTTTATGGCTCTCCGCTTTCAAAGTTTGAGCAATAGTATTTGCTTCCTTTTTTGATAAATAAACTCCTACTCTGATTTTATGTAAATTGTCTTCTTTTACATAGTAAACATTGCCATGTACGTTGAGCGGTGCATATTTATCAAGTTCAAGTTTGCTGGCGGCACCTACTTGAACGGCATAACCTACGCTAGGCAAGTTAGTTACTGGCGTTGGAATGTAAGGAGCATCTATATTTTCATTTTCAAAAGGCGTGGTACTATTGGTTTTTTTAATTTCTACAGTACCTAACATAGTTTTATCACCATCTCGAACAGATAGAGGTCTATCTCTGTTAATATAACCCATTTTTGAATAGCGGATAGCGTAGTTTCCTCCAGTTTGTAAAGGAAGGGTATAAGTGCCATCTTGACGAGTTACTGTTTCGGCTAGCTGCCTATTTTGTTGATTGACTGCTGTAACCATAACATCAGATAAAGGCGTACGAGTATCTAGGTCAATCACTCGACCAATGTATTGTTCGCCTTCTCTTAAAAGTTGTACTTCATAATTTTTACTATCTCTAATGCTAATTCCTGATAGTTGTAGAGAAGTGCTGATGTAACCTTGTTTTCTGATTAATAAGCGGCAATTGAGTTCATCATCAGCTCTAAAATTGAAAATACCGTTAATATCTGTTTCATAGATTCCTTTTTGGCAATCGGAAAAGTCAATGGTGGCACTTGCAATCGGTTGATTATCCGTAGCATTTAAAACCCTTACCAGTACTTCATTGGTTTCTCGACTAACTTTGTAAATATCTTCCCCTCCCTTTCCTGGTTTTCGATTAGAAACGAAGTAGCCGACGTTTTGAATGCCATCAAAAATGAATCCAAAGTCATCTCTTGGAGAGTTAATGCCTACGCCCATATTTCTTGCGACCGACCATTGTTGGTTTTCGCGCTCTGAGCGAAAAATATCATAACCACCATAACCATCATGCCAATCGGAAGCGAAGTAGAGTGTTCTTCCATCAAAATAAGGCGTAATCTCATCACCAGGTGTATTGATAGTTTCGTCCAATAATTCTGGTGGCGACCAACCAGTGCTTGGTCCTGTTCTGTAAGAAACATAAATATCAAAGCCGCCTATGCCTCCGGGGCGATTGGATGCAAAGTAAAGGGTGTTACCATCTGCTGCTAGATGTCCGAAGCCAGTAGAAAAATCGGCACTATTCCATGGAAAAGCTTCTTGCTCTGACCAACTACCATCGTTATTAACTTTTCCAATGAAAAGGTCCAATTTCATGCCACTACTAGAAATGTGGCGGACTCCATCCACTATATCATTTACCGTGATAACTACCGTTTTTCCATCAGATGAATAAGCGATTGGACCTTCACTATTTCTATTGCTTGTAGCTTGTGGTCTTAACAAACGAACAGGCTCTAACCTACCTGTTGTTGTTTTGAACTGCGCTAAGAAGAGTTGATTACTTGCCCTACCTGACCAAGACGCACTATTGTCCCCACTAACGTCTAAACGAGCGGAGGAGTAAACCAAGTCATTGCTCTTAAAAAAAGTAGGCGCAAAATCAGACGAAGACGTGTTTAATCCATCCATTGGTTCGATGGTATATCGAGATCTTCTATTGTTGTTTCGACTAGCGTAAATGGCTTTTTCGTAGTAATGATTGCCTATGAAAGAATTGATTTGAGCATATCTACGAAATTCTCTAGCCGCTAAATCGTATTTTCCAACTGCCATAAGAACTTCACCATAATACAAATAATGAATAGGATCAATTTGTTGAGGAGCAGAAAATGCTCTTTCATACCATTGTTCCGCTTCCTCCATTTCATTGAGGTGGCGATAGCAATCAGCTAAATTAGCCATAGAGCTTCCACTAGCTGGATTTTCATTGATATATCTAAGGTAAGATTGAACCGCTCTGGAGAAGGCTTTAAGTTCATATTCTTTATCAGCTCGCCGTTGTGCATTCATAGACGTAATAGATACACACAACAAGAAAATAATACTTAATGGGGTTAATATGGCTAGGTTCTTCATTTTGTTGATTTTGCTCATCGTATTTTTTTAACATTTTATTTGTTAGCATCAATGATTGTATTTCATTAAATGACAAAAAAAAAAAATTATTATAGAAAATATCACCTCATTGATAAAATAAGCAAAAGATTATTGAATTAGTGCATATGAAAAGTAAAACACCCATCTTTATACCACAATTATCTAGCTTGTGGCGTAAAGATAGGTTTACATTTTAATAAAAATAGTCGCTCATTAAGGGATGGATATTTCTTTTGCGGTCTTATTTTTTTTCTTGCCTTGTACTTCGCTTGCTTTTATCATTGCGTTAAATACATTAGCCATTCCGCCACTTACACTCAAATCATCGAAAGGCACTAATTCGTCAGAGCCAGGTTTTATGACCATTCCTTTGGGGCGAATAGAAGATTCTATGATGATTTCTTTTACTTGTTTAGCCGTCAACCCCGGAAAGTAAGAACGCAACATAGCTGCCACTCCCGATACCACAGGTGCTGCAAAGCTAGTGCCATCCACGACACGATACTTGTCATCTTGAACAGGTAGTTTCATGCGTACTCCTGGTGCAAAAATATCCACGTTTTGTTTGCTGTAATTAGAAAAACTAGCCGCCATGTTTTCGCCTGTTTCCCAAGAAAGTGCCCCCACTTCAATCCAGTTATCTGGAGATTTTTTTCCTATGCCCAAAAATCCTTTTTTTTCGTATTGGTCATTAGGAAAATTATTGCTTGGTAGGTTTTCTTTGCCATCATTACCAGCTGCGTGCACTAGCAAAACATCTTTCTTGGCAGCATATTTTACTGCCTTATCCACTGCTTTTTTATCCCAAGAGTAGCCTTTACCAAAGCTCATATTAATAACAGAAGCACCATTATCCACAGCATAACGAATGGCATTAGCCACATCTTTATCACGCTCATCGCCATCAGGTACGACACGTACCGCCATAATTCTTACGTTATTAGCAACACCTTTCACATTTGTATCATTATTTCGGTTAGCTGCTATTGCTCCCGCTACGGCTGTTCCATGAAAAGCATCAGGTCCTTTTACATCGTTGTTGCCATAATTTCTATCGTTAGGATTATCATAATCGTCGCCTATAATACTTCTTGGGTCAAAATCTGGATTATACATATAATTGTAACGAGCCGTGTAATATTCCAACTGCTCTTCCACTTCTTCGATAATACCATCTAAAGTATAGCCTTGATTAATTAATTCTAATGCTACATTAGCAGTGCGCGCTACCAGAGGGTCGTCCGTTTCAAACCCTTCAATATCTTCCGAGGAAATAGCTTCCTTCCCAATTAATTCTTTTAATTTAACGATTGACTTGTAAAAAGGCTCTAAGAAAGTAGCATCCTTATACTTTTGTTGATTGCTTTCCAAATCTTCTGCAAGTTGTTGATACAACCGAAACTCTACTAGTTCCTTTTTTGTGAGTTTTGTGCTGTCCGCATTTTCGTATTTAGGTTTTAATTTTCGATAAATTCTTGTCATCTCAAGATTATCGTAACGCACATTTTCGCCTTTGGCATTGCCTAAAAAGTTCCAGCCATGAATATCATCAATATAACCATTTTTATCATCATCTACACCATTATTAGGAATTTCATCTGCATTGACCCACATTATGTCCTTTAATTCTTTGTGTTTGGGGTCAACACCAGAATCTAAAACGGCAACAATCACGACTTGCCCAGTTTTACCTTGTATTAATTTTTCATACATTCTTTCGGTACTTACGCCCAATATGTTATCGTCCTCTGGGTCAAGATTGAACCAGTTTTCTGGTTGAGCTAATAGACTTGTAGCCATTAGTAGCGTACAAGCAAATACCATCGTTGTGATTTTCCTCATCTTTTGTGTGATTTTCAATTTAATGTACAAATTAAAATTATTTGCCTAATAAACTTTAGGAATAACCAAAATATTATTGCAACTATATTGCACAATATAATTAAGGTAATTTCTGAAAATTAAAGTAACGCAATCTTAACAAAAAGATTTCACAAATAAAGGCTGTTGTAGTATATTAGACGACAAAAAAAAGTTTTGACCGCCTTGAGCGACCAAAACTTTTTTGTCTGATGGGCTATCTTTGTAGTTATTTTTTCCAAGGCAAACTATTTACTTTTTTGCCGATACTATAACCTAGATTAAGTCCTTCTACTGAATCCATTTCAAAGTGAACTCCAAGTGGTATCCTAGAATAAGCATTTTCCTCTGCCATCGCAAAGAAAGAATCGAAAGCACGAGGCGCACTAATGAACTCTGTTCTTCCTTCATGGCAACGATCTATAAAAGCATAATTTTCGCCATATAGATTGGCTAACACCATAGCCGCTGCTCCTGCAAAAGCGGCATGACCAGAAGGATAAGCGGGAAAAGGTGGCGTAAAGTAATTGCCAGAACCATCCGGACACATTACTGTATTCCAGTTTTGATCCCCCATTACACGACGAATGTAATCAATAGGACGCTCGTAATTAAAGCGATATTTTTCGTGCCAGCAACGAATACCAGCGTCGCAAAGTGCCATACTTAGGCTAGTATAGGTTTCTAAGGCTTTTGCCAGATTTGGTTTTTCTTTATACACCACTTGATTGCCTATTGCAATAAAACGAGCTGAGGGGCTAAAAGTCAATATAGGGCAATCATCGCTCCAAAAATCTGCAATCCAGCGTTCTTCTGCTCTCCTACCTGACTTCACTTCATTCACAATTATTTCTGTTTCTTTCGCCTGTTTGTAAATCTCTGAGGTAGGACTATCCGAGTAAGGCAGCGGGTCTGGAACAATATCTCTAGCATCAGCAGCAAAGGTTCTTACATGCCCCCAGCTAGGTAATAAAGCGAGTGAGAAATCGGGAAAGGTAGGTTGCCATTTCCCCTTGCCTGCTGGAGGAACGTAATTAGGATCGGTTAATGTAGTATAACCGTTGTGTCCAACTATGTCTGTGGCAGACCATTTGAAGATAGCTTCTGCTACTTCGCTTCCATACTTACGCGATCTAGCAAATATTTCAATTGGTAGTTGCAACCTATGCTCCTCGTTTAATTCATTTGCCAGTTCAACAATTTTGAACAGTTGCGCTGCTGGTGCCGTAGGAAAAAAGAGACGCATTGAAGTTTCGTAAGCAGCATTCACCGCAGTAGGATAATGAATGTCGCCAACAATAGCTGCATCTGGTAAATCCAAACCTTGATAGTAATTACCAAACGAATGATAAGTAGTTTTCATTCCTGGAATAGCTGCTTCGTAAGCCGCTAAATTAATATAGGCACTTGCGCGTGCAGATACGGGAGCGACATAACCTCTAGTGAATCGCTCTACTTCTAAATAAAGGGTATTCCATTTTAAAGGAATGTCAGCAGAAAAAAAAGCCGTTGGTCGAATGCTTGCGGTGTTGTCGTCAACGATATCATTAATGATTTCTTCTTTGCCGCAGGAAACAAAAAACAATACAGTCAAAAGCAAAAGGATGTTTTGTGCTTTTTGTAAAGATAAGGTATTCATGGTATGTGAAATTTAGTGTCTAAAAAAAATTAGGTGTTTTTTTGTTACTCTTTTTTGAAAGTATGGATAACAAAAAAAAGTGTTTGCCTTAGCACGGTATCACTATGGCAAACACACTTTTTTGTTAACTTACTGATTGATAAATAAATAGCTAATTGAAGTATTATGCTATCTTCTCCAAGGCAAACTATTTACTTTTTTGCCGATGCCATAACCTAGATTAAGCCCCTCTACTGAGTCCATTTCAAAGTGAACGCCAAGTGGTATCCTAGAATAAGCATTTTCCTCTGCCATCGCAAAGAAAGAATCGAAAGCACGAGGCGCACTAATGAACTCTGTTCTTCCTTCATGGCAACGATCTATAAAAGCATAATTTTCGCCATATAGATTGGCTAACACCATAGCCGCTGCTCCTGCAAAAGCGGCATGACCAGAAGGATAAGCGGGAAAAGGTGGCGTAAAGTAATTGCCAGAACCATCCGGACACATTACTGTATTCCAGTTTTGATCCCCCATTACACGACGAATGTAATCAATAGGACGCTCGTAATTGAAGCGATATTTTTCGTGCCAGCAACGAATACCAGCGTCGCAAAGTGCCATACCTACTTTTGCATAGGTTTCAATAGCTCTTGCTAAGTTCGGTTTTTCCTTTACTATCACTTGATTGGCAATAGCGATCCAGCGTCCAGCAGGCGTAAACGTTAAAATTGGGCAATCATCACTCCAAAAGTCTGCAATCCAGCGATCTTCTGGTTTTCTATTTGCTCTTACTTCATTCACCAACAATTCGGTTCTTTTAGCTTGTTGATATATCTCTGAAGTAGGGCTATCCGAGTAAGTTAGTGGGTCTGGAACAATATCTCTAGCATCAGCAGCAAAAGTTCTTACACGACCCCAGTTAGGTAACAAAGCGGGTGAGAAATCAGGAAAAGTGGGCTGCCATTTTCCAATACCTGCTGGCGGAATATAACTTGCATCATTATTGGCGGTATAGGCTCTATGACCAGCCACATCTGTGGAAGACCAGTTAAAAATAGCATCTGCTACCTCACGACCAAATTTGCGCGATCTCACGAACACTTCAATGGGTATTTTTGCTTTATAGTCCTCATTAAATTCATTCGCTAATTCTACAATTTTAAAGAGTTGAGTGGCAGGTGCTGTTGGGAAAAAATTCCGCAAAGACATTTCATAGGCGGCGTTAATCGCTGTTGGATAATGAATATCGCCTAAAAACTCAAACTCTGGTAGTTCCAAACCGTCATAGTATCCACCAAACGATCTATACTTATCTTTCATGCCAGGGTAAGCGGCTTCGTAAGCTGCTAGGTTAACATAAGCACTTGCACGAGCCGATACGGGAGGTCGATAACCTTCCGCAAAACGCTCTACCTCAAGGAAAAGTTCATTCCACCTGAGTGCTAAGTCGGCGTTGAATAATTCTGTACGACGGAGTTCACCCGCATTTGGTGATTCAATAATGGGAACTTCATCTTGATTACAAGAAGCAATCAACAAAGAAAAAACAATTAACAGTTTGAATAACTGATGTCTGAGTAATGTGATTTTTTTCATTTGAGAAAAAGTTAATGGTTCATAAACTAGCTAAAATCTTTTTACAAATTTCCAACTTCAAATACTTTGTGTAGTAGCGTAGAATTGTAAAATTGAAAAGTAGTGTGTCGTATTTGCCACAAAAATACAAATTCAATCTTATATATCTTAAGTTTTGTTATACATTTTTAAATTTTTTATTCATCAATACTTACTGATAGTAGTAAAACTACTTATTTATTTATACTTTGTTACTCTTTTGGCGGTTTACTAAATTGTTTATTCCAGTATTGAAACGCTTGCTGCGACTTTTTGTCGCTATTGAGCTCAATGAGGAAATTCTCAATTTTGCTTTCATTTTCTGACTTTTGAATCACAATTTTTTCAAGCTGTGCCACAATTCTTTTATCATAATAATAGGCACTATCAATTACTTCATGTACAGATACTGGTAGTGTTTCATAAACTTCAAACATTTTGATAAGGGGGGCATTTCTAAGCGCAAGCATATTAGCTCGCTCTTGCTCGGGCATATCATTAGGCAGCATAGCAGCTAATTGGTCGTTGGCGTAAGACCACATGGAATCCAACTTAAATTTGAGCGTTGTTTGAATCAGTTCCAAGCTATCGCGTTTTTGCAGAAGACCTACCGCATACAGATTATCTTGTTGATTAGTGGGACTGCTGCAAGCAACAGTAAGTAATGAAAGTAGCAATATGCGATTAAGGATGGTCATTATTGTTAATAACTTTTTTAGGTGACGTATTTCTAAAAATATTATACGAAGAAACGAAAATGATGTTTCTATGACAAATTAAAATTACAAAATGTAATGATGATTTTTGTCATTAATAATGGAAAATATTTTTTAATTTTATGAGAATCATCAAAAATATTGAGTTATATTCGTTCTTAAATTTTAAAATTACGTAAAAAGAATGAAACCGTATTTTATTCTGTCCCTCTTGTTGTTCGTTTTTATTCCTTACCTAAATGCTCAAATTGAACTCGCAGGCATATTTACAGACGATATGGTTTTGCAATGCGATATTGAAATCCCTGTGTGGGGTTGGTCATCAAAAGGACAAATAATAACACTTACTTTTAATGGCAATACTTACCAAACTAAAACAAATAAAAAAGGAAAGTGGCAAGTTCAACTACCTGCTACACCAGCAGGAGGTACTTATCAAATGACCATAACAGATGGTGTAACGAAAAAAACATTGAATAATATTCTATTTGGCGATGTTTGGATTTGTTCTGGGCAGTCAAATATGGAGTGGACAGTGGATAACTCAATGTTTGCTCAAAATGAAATAATGAATGCTAAAGACCAGCAAATACGGCATTTTAAAGTAGCACGCCATACTAGCACAGTGCCTACCGAAAAGCTAGAGGGTAGTGGTTGGGAAGTGAGTTCGCCAGAAACAGTAGGTAAATTTACCGCCGTAGGCTACCAATTTGCGAAGTCAATTCGTCAACATCACCAGGTACCCATTGGTCTGCTCAATACTTCATGGGGGGGGAGTCGTATTGAGCCTTGGATGAGTGCGGAAAGTTTAGGCTACAATAACTTCCCCAAGACCGCTAAAGCAGCGCAAAAAAAGAGCGATAAAGTAGCAAAGGTAAAGATGGCTGCATTTGAGGCAAAATTTGGTCAACTTCCTAAAAAAGACATGGGCTTAGTCAATGGCGAGGCACTATGGGCTGCACCAGAATTAGATGATAGCCAATGGAAAAGCATGAACATACCTAATTTATGGGAGAATCAAGGTTTGGCAAGTGTAGATGGCATCGTATGGTTTAGAAAAACGATTGAACTTTCTGCAAAGGATATAGAACAAGATATTACACTTCACTTGAGTAAGATTGATGACAATGATAAAACTTACTTTAATGGGCAACTTATTGGTGAGACCAATCAGTATAGTGCGGAAAGAGTCTATCAAGTGCCAAGTAAACTGCTAAAAATTGGTACAAATGTTATTGTTGTGCGTGTTGAAGATACAGGCGGTGGTGGTGGCTTCTATGGCGATTCCGAAGGAATGTATTGTGAAACTAATCATCAGAAAATTCCTTTAGCTGGTGCTTGGAAGTACAAATTAGGAGTTATTCAACTCAACACAAGTAAAGCACCTAATCAAGAGCCTGTTATTATCTACAATAAAATGATTTACCCGATACTCGATTTTCCGATTAAAGGAGTCATTTGGTATCAAGGGGAATCAAATGCTACTGCTGAAGACGCTTATAGCTATCGAAATTTATTCACTACCATGATTCAAGATTGGCGCAATCGCTGGGGCGTGGGTGATTTCCCATTTTTATATGTGCAACTCGCCAATTATATGGCGACAAAAAGTCAACCTAGTTCAAGCAACTGGGCGATATTGCGAGAATCTCAATCTAAAGCACTAGAAGTTAATAATACGGCACAAGCTGTTATTATTGATATTGGCGATGCCGACGATATTCACCCACGCAATAAGCACGACGTTGGTTATCGCCTTGCACTAGGCGCAAGGAAACTGGCTTATGGAGAACAAGACTTGATGCATACTGGTCCAGTTTATCAATCCATGAAAATAGAAGGTAATAAAATCAGACTTCAATTTTCAACATCAGGTGGTGAATTAGTCGCTAAGGGAAATACCTTAAAAGAGTTTGCTATTGCGGGAAACGATAAGAAGTTTGTCTGGGCAAATGCTAAAATTGAAGGCAATGAAATTATTGTTTGGAGTGATGAAGTGCAAAATCCAGTAGCCGTGCGTTATGCTTGGGCAGATAATCCTCATCAAGCGAATTTATATAACGAACATGGGTTACCTGCTTCTCCATTCAGGACAGACAGTTGGTAATGATTGTTTGTTGAATTGTTTAGATGTTTATTTGCTTAGGTGTTTACACCGCATGCTAAACAATTCAACAACTAAACGAATACACAAATTTTATACATCTGTAAAAACAAAGCAAAATGAAATATTACCATTTACTTTTTATACTATCAGCATTTGTGGTTTTAAATGCTTGTACGAAAACAAAGATTCCATTTGAGCAACTTTCAGCAGAAGAACAGCAACTACCTGAACATGCACTTGCCAGTATGGAAGTATATGAAGGATTAGAAGTACAATTATTCGCTAGTGAACCGATGATAGCCAATCCAACTAATATGGACATAGATGCTAAAGGTCGAGTTTGGATGATTGAAGCACAAAATTATCGCAATCAACATAATCCAGATAATCCTTACCGAAAAACAGGAGATAGAATTATCATCTTAGAGGATACTAATGGTGATGGTGTTGCTGACCAGAAAAAAATCTTTTATGAAGGCGAAGATATTAATGCCGCACTTGGTATTGCTGTTTTGGGTAATAAAGTTATTGTTTCGCATAGCCCCGAGGTCATTATATTTACTGATGAAAATGGCGATGATATACCCGACCAGCGAGAAACACTTTTTTCCAATATGAGCGGCGACCAGCACGACCATGCAGTTCATGCGGTGGTATTCGGCCCTGATGGGCGACTTTATTTCAATATGGGCAATGAAGGCAAACAAATTGCAGATAAAGAAGGGCAATTTATTAAAGACCGGCTAGGCAATTTCATCAACACACAGGATGGTATCTATCGTCAAGGATTAGCTTTGCGCTGCGAAATGGATGGTAGCAAATTGGAGGTGTTAGGACACAATTTTAGAAATCCGTTTGAAATTGCAGTGGACAGTTACGGTGCACTTTGGCAATCCGATAATGATGATGATGGCAATCGTGGAACGCGTATTAATTATGTGATGCAACATGGCAACTATGGCTACACGGACGAAATGACGGGTGCTGGCTGGCGAACACGTCGTATCACTATGCACGACTCTATCTCAATGCGGCACTGGCATTTGAACGATCCTGGTGTAGTACCAAATTTACTACAAACAGGTGCTGGCTCGCCAACAGGTATTGTTGTATATGAAGGAAATTTATTACCCAATATTTTTCATGGACAAATGTTGCATTGTGAACCTGGTCATCAAGTAGTTCGCTCTTATATCGCCATTCCCGATGGTGCAGGTTACAAAGCAGAAATTGTTAATTTACTAAAAAGCAAAGACCAGTGGTTCAGACCATCAGATGTATGTGTTGCGCCAGATGGTTCTATTTTTGTTGCTGATTGGTACGATCCAGGTGTGGGAGGACATAAAATGGGAGATATTCAACGAGGACGTATTTATCGTATTGCTCCAAAAAAGGCAGATTATAAAGTACCTTCGTTCGATATTGCTACTCCCGAATTGGCAGTTCAGGCATTACAAAGTCCGAATCAGGCAACTCGTTATCTCGCTTGGACAGCACTACATAGTATGGGAGCAACCGCAGAACATACACTTTTGGCACTTTATGAAAATGGTGAATCGCATCTGCGTGCAAGGGCATTTTGGTTATTAGCGAATATAAATAAAAACTATATTCAAAAAGCATTGCAAAATAACGACTTAAATATTCAACTTGCTGCTATTCGGGCTGCTCAGTATTTAGATGAATCTAACTTATTGGCTTATCTTCAACCGATGGCTACGCATGAAAATCCACAAATCAGAAGAGAGATAGCATTAGCATTGCGCTACCAAATGAGCGACGAGGCGGCAATACTATGGGCAGCATTAGCGAATCAATATGATGGTCAAGATAGGTGGTATTTAGAAGCATTGGGTATTGGTGCAGATTTGAATGCTCAAAGGTGCTTCAATGCTTGGAAAAGTGTAGTGGGAAAGAACTGGAATACACCAGCTAATCGAGAAATCGTTTGGCGACTGCGCATACCTGAGACCATTCCACTTATCACTGAAATATTACAAGATGAGCAGTTAAATGAAAAGCAAATTGCCCACTTTTTTAGAGCACTGCATTTTCAGCCAAAAGTTAACAAGGATAGTCATTTAGCACCATTATTAACAGCTAATCATCCTCAGCAAACCCTCATCAACGCTTATACGTTGAGTAACCTAAGCCCTGGCTTTTATCAACAATCTAAACAAGGAAAGGCAATAGTCGAAGCCCTACTACCGACTATTGAAGGTACGCCAGAGTGGTTGGATGCCATCACGAGTATGAAGTTGAGCAATCAATCATCTGCACTGCTCAAAATGTTACTTTTTGAAGAAGATAAAGACATGAAATATGGTGCTGCCAAAACATTAATTGCCACAAACGATGAAACTACGCTTTATAGATTGTTTGAGCAGTTATCGGCGGAACAAAAAAGTGATTTTTTGGAAACAATCGGAAAAGTAGGAAATAAGGATGCTAATCAATTTTTGATGCATCTGATGAATCAAAATAAATTACCTCTCTCCCTTCGCCAAACAGCCGCAGCTTCTGTTGCGAGCAATTGGGAAGGTTCGTTTATGATGGTCGAAATGATTAATCGTCGTCAATTAGATGAATCTTTAAAGCCTATTGTGGCTTTAAAGTTAATTAATGCTTGGGCACCCGAAGTGAAAGAGGCAGGGATGAAAATATTACAAAAAGATAAGGGGACGCAGCAATTACCGCCTATCAAAGAATTAGTTGACCGAGAAGGCGATGCACTAGCAGGTCAATATGTATTTAAAACGTATTGTGCTAATTGCCATCAAGTAAATAATGAAGGGGTAGAGTTTGGACCGAATTTATCAGAAATTGGGGCGAAACTTTCCAAACAAGCGCTTTATGAATCTATTTTCTATCCAAGTGCGGGCATTAATTTTGGCTATGAAGGTTATTTGATAAAAACTAAAGATGGTAATGTTTACAATGGCTACATCACTAGCCAAACAGAATCTACCACCACTATCCGTATGATGGGTGGCATAGACCATTTGATTGATAATAGCAATATCGCTTCTAAAGAAGCGATGACGCAATCGTTAATGACGGCTAATTTACATACTATTATACCAGAAGTGGAATTAGTTAATTTAGTGAGTTATCTGAATCAATTAAAAAGTCCAGAAAAAGAGCGATTGAGTATCAATTAAATAAGATAGCGTGATTTGATGTATGTTTAAATTGAACTATTGAGCAGGAAATCAAATTCTGTTCTACTCAAAAGCTAATGCAGTTCTTATTTTATGGTAAATGGCGGTGTTATCGTAAACACCACTAAAAAGTTCTGAACCTGGTCCGAAAGCAAAAACAGGAACCATGGTAGCCGTATAATAATTGGAAGTAAAATTAGATTTGATAGAATCCATGGTCGCAATGGGGCTTATGGCGTAACCGCCTGCCTCGTGGTTGGCAGTAATGATGACTAACGTTTCTTTGTTCTGAGCTGCCCAGTCCAATACTTTGCCAATTGTTTCATCAAATTCAAGGGCTTCTTGCAGCATATAGTTGGTATCATTTGTTTTGCCTGCCCAACCAATCTGCTCATTTTCGATAACAAATAGAAATCCCTTTTTGGCAGCGCGTTGCTTCAATAGATTCATTCCTTTTATCACTGCTGGGATGAAGTAGTTGCGCCCTTCCATTTTGCTGGACGGTACATCATTAGCCGTAAAATAACCAAAGCACTGATTGGGATTGATAGTAAGTTGTTCAAAACTAAGGACTGAAAAATCAGTAATTTGACAGCCTTTGGCACGTATTTCGTCGGTAATATTTCTTTTGTCCTCCCGTTGCTCGAAATATTGTTTACCACCGCCTACAAAATAGTCCAATTGGTTTGCTAAAAAAAAGGTAGCAATGGTTTCAGGTGGTTGCTTATAAGCCAGATGACTGACAAAAGCAGCCGATGTAGCTCCTGTTAAACTTGATGCTGTTACAATGCCAACTGCCAGTCCTTGTTCTTTGGCTTGTTCCATTATGGTGAGTTGCGTTAATGTATCTACACTGTAAGTAGAGAAATAATTATTTGCATTAATGCCTGCCGCAAAAGCCGTAGCACCACTGGAAGGTAGCACACCGAAATCGTTAGCAATTAAAGATTTATGCAATCCAACAACGGGGCATCTTTCTAGTTGAGTTTTATTATTGTTTTGGTACATGGTCGCTGTAATCTGGCTAATACCCATACCATCGCCAACGAGGAGTATCACATTTTTAGGCCTTTTTGTTGGGTTTTGTTCTATATCAACTGAAACAGCAATAGGTTTGCAAGATATTAATACAACTGCCAGTAGGAAAAAACTTAATTTTTGCATAAATCGTGATTTGAATAGAAGATAAGACAGTGATTTAATATCATTTAAAGTGTTAAAATATATTGCTTTCCAGGTAACCCCTTAATTAAACCTTTTAATTCTAAACTTAAAATAGCAGAGGCTAAAGCACTAGCATTCATTTTTGCTTGATAACTTAGCGTATCAATACTCATGGCTTCTTTGCCACTCAATAATTTAACAACGTGCTCTTCTTCGGGAGAAAGCTCCATAAAGAGTTGTTTTTGAACAGGTTGATTAGAAGACAACCTGTCCCAACTCATTGCCTGTGCTATATCTACTGCCGATTCAATAAGCATGGCACGATTATTTTTAATAAGCCAGTTGCAACCGCTAGATAAGTTGTCTTTTGGTCGCCCAGGCACAGCAAAAATATCTTTGTTGTATTCCGTAGCTTTATCTGCTGTAATCATAGAGCCTCCTTTTACAGCAGTTTCTACGACGACTAGCGCATCGCAAAGAGCGGCAATGATTCTATTGCGCGATGGAAAATGGTCTCTATCTGGTCCTTGATAATGGGTGTACTCCGTAAGCAACCCGCCATTTAAGGTCATACGCTCTGCAATGTCTTTGTGCGGTGTCGGATAAATATTTCCTAAACCAGAACCCATTATACCAATGGTAGGAATGTTCAAGTCTAAACATTTTTTATGGGTCGTGATGTCCACGCCATAAGCTAAACCACTGATAATGCAGATATTGTAGGGTTTTAACCCACCCACCAAATCTTCGCAAATCCTTACGCCATGTGTTGTGGGCTTTCTTGTGCCTACGATGCCTACCATACGCATATCGTTTAGATTTTGTGTTCCTTTGTAATATAAAATTAAAGGGCAATCGTGGTGTCTTTTTAAGCGACTAGGGTAGGCTTCATCCAGATAGAATAAAACATTTACAGCATATTTTGCAATAAACACCAATTCTTTTTCTGCTATCGTAAGTACCGCACTATTGTCGAGAATAGCATTCGCGGTTTGTTCCCCTATGCCTGGTATCCGAAGCAGTTCCTTGCGTTTTGCCTCAAACACACTTTTGGCACTTCCACAATAGCTAATTAAATTTTTTGCAGTTACTGCACCAACGTTTGGTATTTTTGTAATAGCAATTCTGTATAATAATTCGTTCAATTTATAGGCATTGAATAGCGCAAAAAAAGATAACTTGTCCTTTTAGTGTTACTAAATTAGCAAAGTAGCGCAAAAATAATGTGGTCAGATGACAAAAACTAAAAAATCTCAGGGGCTATTGCCAAAAATAGAAATGATTATTGTCGGAATTTTTTTCTTAGGATTCATTTTACTCATGATTCCCAAATGTGAGTCTGCCAGTAAAAACAATATAGCATCAACAGAACAAGTACCAACTCCGACCATAGCAGTGCTTGATACGCTAAAAACTTCGCCGCCAGTAACTAATTTACCCCTCGCCAGCACAAAGGAGCGAACCATTTTGTATGTAATCATAGAAAATGTCAATATGAGAGAACAGCCCCATTTAGTTGGTACGATTATTCAAAAACTCAAGTTACATGAAGAAGTATTTTTCTTTGGTGAGATGACAGAGAAAACACAGAAAATTGACTGGGGAAATCATCTAGTCACAGATGAACCTTGGCT
>DAITMC010000008.1:0-32096 GCA_036835365.1 Saprospiraceae bacterium | reverse complement strand
AGGAAGCCCTTGCCGCTGCAAATCGAGCCAGTCCTGGTATTTGAATTAGATTTCCGTTAGATTCATCCAAACTCGTTTTAAATTCTTCCAGATTATAGTCTCCCTCCATCAGGTGAGGCGTAATCAATTTATGCAACTTATTTGCCGTACTTCTGATGGAGTCATTCCAGAAAAAGTCTTCCAAAATAGTTCTTATGTGAGCGGTATATGTTTTTTGATAATCATCATGTTTCAACAAATGATAAATCAATGGTTTTTCTTCATTATAAACGTGTAGTAAAGGGTCGAGCCGCATAATATCCACTATGGAAAGATCGCTGCCTTCGCCTGTATTTCTATACATCCCAAAAGCACCGTTCATTTCTCCCATGATAGGATGGAATATGGCGCTATCATCTTGTACTAAAATATAATTTGCGCTTCCTGTGCCAGAGTAGCTATTCAAATGTGCCAAAGTATTGTTGAGTGCTAACATCCACAGGGTTTTATGCACATTCAGTAATTGACTTAAGTCTTTATGAGGCATACTAAGCTGCTGCGTAAACGCATATAAAGAAGTCCAATTTTTTTCATCGTTTGTTTTAAAATTGGCTTTTAAACAGCTTAATTCCACATCATCTTTCAAGCTAGCAACTTGTATTTTTGAACATTCCTCTTTTGCGGCACTATTAGGCACTGCGTAAAATACGCCTTTAGCACGATTTCCAAATTGGCGGTTTATAAAAAAATCAGTGGGTTCTGTATTGATGAGTAAGCCGTAAAACACTTCATTGACATAGACTTTAGCAAAATTCGCACCCGGTGCAGGCATGTAATGATTCACAATTTGAGTTGCCAAAATATGCCGAATCATAGAGGGATCTCGAAAGGGCAAACCTAATTCAATCTTAGTTTGACCATTCATAGATTGCTCTTTTTTGTAATCTAATTGAATTTTCAATGGATTTCTTACCCTACTTGGTGTAAAATAAGGGACATCTTGAATCTTAATGCCTACTTGACTAAACGATTGTTTATTTATTTTGACATTCGCCACCAGCATTTCATCGCCATTTGCTACACGCAAGGAGTCCAAAACAATCCGCCAATTAGGCGTACTAGTCTCAATTCTAATTTCTTGAATTTGATACGGCGCATAAAAATCTTCTACCTGCGACCAAAGCGTAGCACTTACCAATGAACATACCAAAAAGAATACTACTTTCATGCTATTGCATTGTTGAATAATGACCTATTGACAGTTGAACGAACAATACCACCCAATTCGCATACAACGCAGTGAGAAGTTTTATAATCAAACTTTTTTACACCAACTCCGAGTCGTTCCAATTTTTCTGTGGCGTTTTTTGTTTTTCTATATTGGGCAAATCCAATTTATAATCTTCGGTTTGAGGCGGGGGAAGTTGTTGTTTATATTGGTAAAGCGCTTTGGCTAGCTCTTTTTTTTCGTATTGTGGCAATAAGAACAATTTGTAATACTTCATACCAATGCCTAACCCCCAACCCAATAGCGGATAGATGAACCATAAATTATAAGGGTTGGTGGTGATGTTGATAAAAAAAAGGAAAGAATTTACCAAAACAAAACTACCCAAATCGCGTCGGAATTTTTGTTTGGCCTTTATTGTTCTTCTTGCTTCTTCTGGAAGTTGCTTCAAATCATCGTATGGATAATTGCTCATGCTATAACTTTTTTTAGTTTCGCAAGATAAGGATTACCCTACAACAAAGCAACTTGTTAGACTAATTTCACTTTTTGCACGACCAATAAGCCATCGCGCAAAGGTAGCATGATGTTGGCTACTCGCTCATCCGCTTGCACTTTTTTGTTGAAGCTATCTATGATTGTGGTGTCTTTATCCTTACGCTCATTCAACACTTTACCATGCCAAAGTACATTGTCAATCAATAAAAAACCATCCAAATCAACGCTATCAAACACTAAATCATAATAAAAACCATTATCCTTTTTGCCTGCATCAATAAATACCAAATCAAATTTGCCTTCTAAAGTGGGAATAATTTGCTTAGCATCCCCGATGTGTAACTCAATACGCTCCTCCAAACCCGCCAAACGAATATATTTTCTGATAATAGGAGCTAATTCTTCATTGGCTTCAATCGCTTGCAGCATCCCACCTTGCTGTAAGCCTTGTGCCAAACAAATAGCAGAATATCCTGTAAAAGTACCAATTTCCAAAATCCGCTTTGGTCGTATCATTTTGCTGATAAATTGTAGGACTTGCCCTTGTAATGCGCCAGAAAGCATTTGTGGCTTCAGGGTTTTTAGGTGCGTTTCGCGCTCAAGGGCTTTTAATACTTCATCAACCGGGCTGGTATGTTCTAGGCAATATTGGTGCGTGGCTTCAAAAAAATTCATGTGGTGCATTTGATGAACGAATCAAAAAAAATCCAGTAGCTAACCTCTTGGACAGACGAACTTTAAATCGCCTGTCCATTCAAGTTTATACCAATGCTTCCCAAAGAATTTCGACAGGGTGCTTGGCTGCTTTGTTGGTGCCATCCATAATTTGGTGGCGACAACTTGTGCCTGGTGCTGCAATCGTTGAGCCATTGGCGGCACGCACCGCCGGGAATAGCACATCTTCCCCAATTTTCATACTGACCTCATAATGCTCTTTTTCGTAGCCAAATGAACCCGCCATACCGCAGCAACCCGATGGAATGATTTGTACTTCATAGCGTTGGGGCAAGCTCAACAACCATGCGGTATCCTTCACGTTACTCAACGCTTTTTGATGGCAATGACCATGCAATAAAATCTTGCGCTCGGCTTGTGTGAATTGCTCGGTAGTAATGTTTCCTTTTTCTACTTCTTTTTTCAAGAACTCATCTATCAAAAAAGTATGCTTTTTCAGTTCTAGTGCCGCCGATTTCAAATGTTTCTCCACCAATCTTGGATATTCATCCCTGAAGCTCAGAATGGCTGAAGGTTCAATCCCAATGAGTGGCGTATTGGCAGAAATAATATCTTTCAACAACTCGACATTTTTGTTGGCAAATGCTTGAGCCATAGGCAATAACCCTTTAGAAAGGGCTGCTCTCCCACTTTCTTCATGCTTCGGAATTTCGACTTCATAACCTAGTTTAGTCAATAATTCAACCGCTTTTTGACCGATATGTACATCGTTGAAATTGGTAAATTCATCAGCAAAAAGATAGACCTTTCCTTTTGTTGTGGCTATGTTTTTAGGCAGCCGCTTTTTATACTTTTTGAACCAATTTTTCAATGGCATAGCCGCCAATGCAGGCAGTGAACGAGCTGGCGCAACGCCTAGCACTGTTTTCAAAACACCACCAGTGAGTTTCCCATTCAGTACCGCATTGCTAAGACTTGGAAAAATGGCACCAAGTGCATTCAGTCTATTGATGTTAGCAAAAGCCTTTGCCCGCAACGGAACGCCATTCGCTTGATAGTAATGGTGCAAAAACTCCGCCTTCAGGGTAGAAACATCCACATTGGAAGGGCATTCCGAAGTGCAACCTTTACAAGAAAGGCATAAATCCATCACTTGCTTAAGTTCCTCGTTGTTAAACGGATTTTCCAAATGAGCATCTCTAGTAAGGATTTCGCGCAAAGCATTGGCTCTACCCCTTGTGGTTTCTGTTTCGTGGCGAGTAGCGCGATAGCTGGGGCACATTGTTCCGCCAGAAAGGCTTAACTTTCGGCAATCTCCTGAGCCATTACATTTTTCTGCCATCCCCAAAATACCATCTGAATCAGAGAAATCAAAAACAGTTTCATATTTTCTAGGGACGACTTCTGGCTCGTAGCGCAGCGATTCTGTCATAGGGCTGGCATTGACAATTTTGCCTGGATTAAAAATGTTTTGCGCATCCCAAGTCTGCTTAATTTGTTGAATTAACGCATAATTTTCCTCGCCAATCATCAATGGAATGAACTCCGCACGCACCCTGCCGTCGCCATGCTCGCCACTCAATGAGCCATTGTAGCGCTTCACCAATTTGGCAGTAGATTCCGTAATATCGTGAAAAAGCTGAACATCTTTTGTTTTTTTCAAATTCAAGATAGGTCGCAAATGCAATTCGCCTGCACCCGCATGAGCATAATACACTGATTTTTGTCCAAAGCCTTCCATCATTTTAGTGAAATCATCAATATAAGCAGGTAAATCCCTCAACGCCACGGCGGTATCTTCAATGCAAGCTACCGCTTTGGCTTCGCCTGGCATATTGGACAATACGCCTAATCCGGCACTACGCAAATCCCAAATGTGCTTTGTTTTTGGAGCATAAATCTTAGGAAACGCATAACCTAATTTGGCTAAGCGCATATTTTCAATCATTCGGTCGGCTAATCTTTCGGCATCTTGTAGCGTTTTCCCTCTAAATTCGACCATTAACACAGCCTGTGGGTCGCCATGTAAGAAGAAACGATTTTTTTGTTGCTCTAAATTATCTTTGGTACAATCCAGAATGATTTTATCCATAAGCTCGCAAGCGTAAGGCTCGTATTCCATAGCGATTAGCACCGCTTCCATGCACTCGGACATGCTTTCAAAATGAGCAGCCACTACAATATCATGCGGAGGCGGAAGCAAGTCAACATGCAACTTAATTTCCGTTGTAAAGGCTAAAGTACCCTCAGAACCTGCTAAAAACTTGCAAAAGTTAAAACATTCGTTACCCCCAAAAGGCGCTGTTTCAAGCAGTACATCTACCGCATAACCTGTATTTCTTCTATGGATGCTAGGGTCTGGATATTCTCTGCGAATGTTCTCCTGATTTTTTGAGTCGGAGAGCATCGTATGAATTTGTTGATAAATTTTATTTTCTAGCGTATTGCCAATCGTTTTGTCTAAAAATGCTTGTTCTGTCAGTTCGTGAAATGTTGCTTCTGAGCCATCACTCAACACTGTTTTTAGCTCAAGCACATGGTCGCGCGTAGTGCCATATTTGATGGATGTAGTGCCAGAAGAATTATTGCCTACCATACCGCCTATCATACAACGGTTGGCAGTAGAAGTATTCGGACCAAAAAATAAGCCAAAAGGTTTGAGTGCCGCATTTAATTGATCGCGAATAACGCCTGGTTGCACACGCACCCATTGTTCTTCCGCATTGATTTCCAATATCTTATTCATGTACTTAGAAATATCCACCACAATACCTGCCCCTACACACTGCCCTGCTAACGAAGTTCCCGCCGAGCGAGGAATGATAGACAAATGGTTGGCTTTGGCAAGGGCAATTATTTTTTTGATGTCCTCTACCGTTTTGGGCAAAGCAACCGCCGTAGGTAGTTCCCGATAAACAGAGGCATCGGTGGCGTACAGAATCCTCATCAATCGGTCGTAGTGTAATTCACCCGCTAGGCTATCTGCCAGCAATTTTAATTGTTCGTTCATATATTATCTGCTAACGCATTTCTTTTATTCAACCAATGTAACAGTGAAGTTAGAAAATAGTCTGCTAATTCAGACATAAAAAATAGTAGGTTTTACAGCGACTTGACTAAATGTAGGTTAAACGTATCAAAAAATTAGGCTTGGAAATTTTTATAAAAAAACGATAACGGACGTTTCCGAACGTTGGCTGAAATTGTCCCACCTGATAGCCGAATAGTTTTAGAGCGTAAAATGGATTTATCCATTCACAAAATAATTACATGTTACGATAGTCTATGAATTAATTCATCGTCCATGATTGAAATAATGAACGACTTCACCGTTTCAACGGTTCAATAGGGCAAATTATGAATTAATTAGATTTGAATTTTTTGCTGAAAAAATAGGCTAGATAGCAGGTTAAATGATTAAAAAATTAAATACTAGAATAAAGCTAGACCAATGAAGCTACATCATTATCAAACCTATGTTCAATGGACAGGCAATACCGGTCAAGGTACTGCTCACTATCAGGCATACAGTCGCAATCACAATATTTCGGTATTAGGAAAAAACATGGTTATTCCTGCTTCTTCTGATGTTGCTTTTCGTGGCGATGCCAGCCGATACAGCCCCGAAGAACTATTCTTAGCCTCGCTTTCGGCTTGTCATATGTTGTGGTATCTGCATTTGTGCGCCACCCATAACATTTGCGTATTGGCATACGAAGACCAAGCTATTAGCACAATGGAGGAAAGGGCAGACGGTGCAGGTCAATTTACAAGCGTTACTTTAAAACCAGTAGTCACCATCAGTGATGCCTCAAAAACAGCACTGGCAGAGACCTTGCACCAAGAAGCTAATCAAAAATGTTTTATTGCCAATTCTTGTAATTTTATGATCCATCACGAAGCGGTGATTCAGTGGGAAGGCGAGATGGTCAAGTTTAAATCATAGCTTGTCATCATTATTTATTTTAAGTTTCTACCTATCGGGGGTATGTTTATGGAAAATGATTGAACATAAAACATTCAATCATGGTTTCAAGAACAATACATTAAGACAGTAGCCTGAAATTTTATTTTCATATTTTTGTTTGAAGACAAAGTATTTGTTGATTCTTGAAAAAATGCAAAACAAAACAGTAATGAAAGCCAAATTTACCTTTCTTCTCCTATTTTTTATATTGGCCGCTTGCCATCGTGAGGAGCAGCAACAGTACAATTGGTCTGCTTATCAAGGAGGTAAAGAAGTGAATCAGTATGCACCATTGCAACAGATTGACAAAGCCAATGTCCATCAACTGCAAGTGGCTTGGACTTATCAAACGGGCGATGCTGATACGCAAAAAAACAGAACTCAAATTCAGTGTAATCCAATCATTGTTGACGGTGTGCTTTATGGGAGTTCTGCAAAACTAAAATTCTTTGCACTTAATGCCGCAACAGGTGAGCCTCTTTGGATATTTGACCCATTTGAGGAAGAAGGATATGATGCCTTTGGCATGGGTGTGAATCGCGGTGTTGCTTATTGGACAGATGGAACAGAAAAACGGTTATTTATCACAGCAAGTTCGTTTTTGTATGCCCTCGACGCTACTACGGGCAAACTCATTCTTAGCTTTGGTAAAGCGGGAAAAGTGGATTTGCGCGAAGGATTGGATAGAGCCGTAGATGGTTTATTTATTGTTTCCAATACGCCTGGCATTGTTTACAAGGATAAGTTAATACTAGGCTCAAGGGTTTCAGAGGCGGAAGGTGCCGTACCTGGACACATACGCGCCTACAATGTGAAGACAGGAGACAGAACATGGATTTTCCATACCATTCCCCATCCGGGAGAAGAAGGCTACGAAACTTGGTCGCCCAGTGCTTGGCAACTTTCCGGAGGGGCTAACGTTTGGGCGGGTTTCAGCCTTGACGAAAAGCGCGGTATTGTTTATGCTCCAACAGGTTCTGCCTCTTTTGATTTTTATGGCGGCGACCGTTTGGGGAGTAATCTTTTCTCTAATACACTTTTGGCATTGAATGCAGACACAGGTGAGCGCCTATGGCATTTCCAGACAGTGCATCACGACCTTTGGGATAGAGATTTACCCGCACCGCCCAATTTAGTTACCGTGCAACACAATGGCAAAAATATTGATGCTGTAGCACAGATTACGAAATCGGCGTTTATTTTTCTATTTGATAGAGCAACAGGAAAACCATTATTTCCAATCGAAGAACGACCTGTACCGCCTTCTGACTTACAAGGCGAAGAAGCTGCCTCCACACAACCCATTCCCTTAAAACCTAGTCCTTTTGCTAGAACTTATATAGGCGAAGAAGACTTGACGCGCCGAACACCAGAAGCGTATGCTTTTGTAAAGGCTCAATGGGAAAAGTTGCGCAATGGACCTTATTTCGTACCGCCTAGTGAGCAAGGGAGTATCCTCTTGCCTGGATTCGATGGCGGCGGCGAGTGGGGCGGTGCTGCTTTTGACCCTGAGTCGGGAAACTTAATTGTAAATGCGAGTGAAATGCCTTGGGTGATTCAGATGTTGCCACATGAAAACATCGCTGGCAATCAGGGTAGAATACTTTATAACAACTATTGCCTTTCTTGTCATGGCAAAAATTTGGAAGGAAGTGCCGCCTTTGGAGGAGTACCCTCTTTAGTGGGGTTGAAAGAAAGATTAACACGTCCAGAGGTGATAAAAATAGTGCAAAAAGGAAGAGGGACTATGCCTGCTTTTGGATATTTGACAGAAGAAAAGGTACATGATATTGCTTCGTTTTTGTTGGAAGAAGAGGAGGAAACAAAAGAGCCACTAGGCGATAAAAAAAACTGGACCTACCCTTATTTTTTTGGTGGGTATAACAAATTCCTTGACCACGAAGGCTACCCGGCTATCACACCACCTTGGGGAACATTGAATGCTGTCAACTTAAACACAGGTGAATTATCTTGGAAAGTGACATTAGGGGAGTACCCCGAATTAGTAGCGCAAGGTTTACCACCGACAGGCTCAGAAAGTTATGGTGGACCAGTGGTTACTTCTGGTGGGTTAGTATTTATGGCTGGTACGTTGGATGAAAAATTTCGTGCCTTTGATAAAGATGATGGAACGTTACTTTGGGAGACCAAATTACCCGCAGCAGGATTTGCAACACCAGCGACCTACATGGTGGATGGAAGACAATATGTCGTTATTGCTTGCGGTGGGGGTAAGTTAAAGCAAAAATCTGGGGATACTTACGTAGCTTTTGCCTTGCCTGAATAGCGAAAAAACAAAGGCGCAAAGTTAAATTAACTTTGCGCCCTCACTAATCCAATAAATGAACCATTACTTATCCCAGAAAATTCTTTCTGCTAGAGAATTAATAATTGGCACATTCTGACGATTTCTAGTAATTTCTACCTGTGGGTATTGCACACGTCTGATAAATTCGTTCAACTCGGCGTTGGCAGGTAGCGTAAAATCTTTGTATTGGTAGTCAAACCTACGAGCGTCCACCCATGCTTCTGGATGTAGGAACATAGCCACATATTTTTCTTTCATAATCAAGTCTTTAGTCAAAGTAGCAGCCGTTAGATTTGGATAGGCTTCACTGATGTAAGCGGCAGCAGCTTCGGCTGTAACTCCTAAATCCATCATATGTGCATTGATGCCTGCTAAAAATGCCTCTAACGCACGAGCAGGTGCAGCGGCTAAAGCTGCTTCCGCTTCAATGAACTTTAGTTCAGCAAAAGTAAATACAAACAATGGGCTATCGTCAGAAGCATAAGCTCTGGAGTTTTCTAAGTACGTTTCTACTTTAACTGTACCATCGCCTCTTCTGCCTGCACCATTGGGCGTGCCCACAAAAGTGCCATCTGGTGTTGGTGTTGTAATTTTTTCCAATCTTGGGTCAACCACGCCAAAGGTAGTGCCATTCAAAGCATCTATAAATTGTTCAGAAAGCCAGCCACCTAGTACCAAGTTGGCATTGTTGCGCGCTGTATTCGCCCAAGGATTTCTCACTTCAAAAGCCGTTACTTGCGCTTGCTCAGCGCTGTTTGTAAAGCTATTGGCAATAGCAGATAAAATAGCACTCGGGTTGTAGCTACCTTGTTTAGAAAAATGATTTAGATACCTAGCCTCCAAAGCATAGCTGAATTTCAACCAATTATCTTTTTTACCACCTAATAAAAAGTCACTTTTTTCAACTTTTGCAATGGTAGCCGTAGAGTTTTCCTTCATAAGGTCGGCTCTTCCTTCGTTGATAAGGGCGAAAACTTCGCTGTATAGTGCCGCTGCATCATCGTAAGGTGGAATAATATTTTTGCCGGTGAAGGCTTCCGCGTAAGGCACATTTCCCCACAAATCTACTAGTAAGCCTAAGTTGGCAGCCATCAATAATTTTCCTACACCTGCTAATTCGGTAGAGCCTTCTTCTTCTGAAAACAGAATTAAATCATAGATATCGGACATAACATCGTAAATGCTACTCCAAGTACCGCTCAAATCTACTTGCTCATACACATCATTACCTAAGCCTGCATTAGGGCTGGCGAGGTATTGGGTATAAAAAGAAGTATTACTGGCTACTCTGAATTGATTAATACCCGTTTGTTGAGTGCTTACCGCCAATAAACCCGCTAAAGGTGGCCTAGTGGCGACGTTGGGGTTCTGGTTGATGTCCAAATAGTCCTCACATGAGGACATGGCAAACAGTGTCGAAAGGAGGAATATATATTTTATTGTGAATTTCATATTGTCTAATTTTGAATGTTTTAGATATAGTTATGTTTTAGAACCTTGCATTTACGGTTATCATTAATCGTCTAATTCCAGGATAGGTGAATCCACCAAAACCATCATCAGCGTTGCCATTGCCTCTATTTCCTTCAGGGTCAAAACCAGTGTATGGTGTTTGTAACCAAAGGTTGTTTCCAGTGAAGGTGATGTTTAAGCCATCCAGCGGTAATTTTTCCATAATTGATTTCGGGAAAGTGTAACCTACACTAAGGTTTCTCCAACGAATCCAATCAGCATCTTCTACAAAAGGCTCTGTGGCAGTACGGTGAATAGCACGGTAGTAACCACCTGAAAGTGCAGGCTCGCCATTTGGTCCTCTGGCTTGCCCCAACCATGCAGGTGTTGTATTTGGGGTACCATCGGCTTTAACGCCTTCAAACACAACACTTGTGTTGCGATCTGTGGTGTAAGGTGCAATACCAAATGCTGCAAAGAAGTTGCCCATTTGATTATACTTTTGTACGCCTTGTCGAGTATCAAATAGTACAGAAACATTGAATCCTTTGTACGACCAATTACTACTTAATGCACCAAACCAATCTGGTGTAGCATTACCCAATACTTTTTGCGCTGTTTCCAAAATCGGATAGCCATTATTGTTAATTAGTAAAGGTAGGCTTCTATCTAGTATATTGGTTTCATCGGCTGGATTAGCGTAGTAGCGTTTAAAGCTTCTGCCGTAAAGGTTGCCGTAAGGCTCGCCTTCGATGAGTCGTAAACTTGCAGACGACCCCACATAACCAAAATGAGAACCCAATACAATTTCTTCAATTCCCTCACGGATGCTTTCTACATTGTTTCTATTGCGGGTAAAGTTAACATTCATGTCCCATTTGAAATCTTTTGTACTGATAGGCGAAGCATTCAACACCACTTCGATGCCTTTATTTCTGATAGAGCCAGCATTAAGGATAAACGTGGTAAATCCAGTAGTTGGCGAAACAGGAACTGGAATAATTTGATCTGTACTCAAGGCATCGTAATAAGTGAAGTCAATACAGAATCTATTTTTGATGAAACGGAGATCTAACCCTAACTCCCAAGTATCGGTACGCTCTGGTTTAAGGTCTTCTGCACCTTTTTGATTTGCTCTTGTCCAACCTGTAACGTTGTTGATAGGGAAACCATTTGCAGAAGCATACTCTACGTTAGTTCGATATGGTCGAGTATCCTTACCAATACCAGCATACGAAACTCTAGCTTTGGCAAAAGAAATAGCCGTTGGTAAATTTAGGTGCTCGCTTAAAATGTAACCCAAACTTACGGAAGGATAAAAGAAAGAACGAGTGTCAGCAGGTAAAGCGGAAGACCAGTCATTTCTTCCTGTTACACTCAGGTACAAATAGTTATTGAAATCGAAAGAAACATCGCCATATAAACCTAACAAACGATAGTTTTCTTTATAGGCATCTGTTCTAATAACGCCTGCATTATTCAAAGAGAAAAGGTTAAAAATGGATAGTTCATCGCCACTTGTGAACACTCTATCCAAACTACTATCAAAAACATCGTAACCTGCTAGTACGCTCACGCCTGCTTTTTCAGAGAAATTGATACGATAGCTTGCTGTGATATTAGAAGTTAAATCTCTATTTCGGATTCTTGTTTCTCTAACAAATCCTAAGTTGTTGTCCTCCAATACATTTTCATTGGCAAAGCCAAATGGTGCTGGTGCCGTACCTGTTCTAAAATCGCTATATTGGTCAAGTCCAATTGTGTAATTGATTGCCATGTTCTCAAATGGCGTAATGGTAAATCGAAGGCTTCCGATGTAGCGATCCACATCATCCACAAAGCGGTTGCTAAATGCAGCGTAGATAGGATTGTTACCCACAGTACCATTGTTGCGATAGCCTCTCATGGAGCCATTCTCAAATTTGAAATCAGTAACATCAGATTGAGGTGCCCAGTAAACTAATCGTTCGTTGAAGGATTCCGCCGTTACTCGCGGTCCACCACTTTTAACATAGTTGATAGCGCCGCCCATGGTCAACCAAGAAGCAGGGTTATAGTCGGCACTAAAACGGAAGGAAGTATTATTGTATTTACTAAATGGTAGTACCCCTTCGTGAGAAAGGTGAGAGATAGACGTTCTAAAAGAAGCTACTTCTGTACCCCCGGTCAAGTTGACACTATTTCTACGTTGAAACCCTGTTTGATAAGCATTTTCAAAGTTATTAAAAATCTCTGCGGGGTGCGTTGGATCAATCGCACGCGCTTCTTCTACTGTTGGACCAAAAGAGGGCCAAAAGCTATTCGGGTCGTAAACACCACCGAAGCCTTGTGTAAAAATTTTCTGCGTTTCAGGGAATTTATTTACTTCTTCCGTACCATAGCTAGACGATACTTCTACTGCAATTTTTCCACTTTTCCCTCTTTTGGTTGTAATAATGATAGCCCCATTTGCTGCACGAAGACCGTAAAGGGCAGTAGCTGCACCACCTTTTAGAACAGTCATTGTTTCGATATCATCGGGGTTAATATCTGCTAAACGGTTAGAAACGTTTCTGCCCAGTCCACCACCAACAGTGAGTGTCGAATTACTTATAGGAATGCCATCAATAACGAATAGCGGTTCGTTGTTGGCACTAGGGTCAAGCGAGTTTACCCCTCGAATAATAATCCTAGCCGATTCACCTGGACCACCACCTGAACTATTGATTTGTACACCCGCTACTTGCCCCTGTAAAGCATTAAGGATGTTGGGCTGACGCGTTTCTGTAATTTTTTCAGACGAAAGTTCTTGCACGGCATAACCTAGTGCTTTTTTCTCTCGGCTAATCCCTAAAGCAGTCACCACAACTTCTTCTAAGCGTGCGCCTTCCTGCATGATGATGCGAATGCCTGCCGTCTGAGAAACATTCATCTCTTGAGTAGTATAACCTGTGTAGGATATCTGTAAAACATCACCAACATTGGCTACCACAGAAAATGCACCATCTACATCGGTGGTTGTCCCTTGTGAAGTTCCTTTCACTAAGACCGTTGCCCCAATCAGTGGCTCTCCAACTTCTGAGGTAACCACACCAGTTACATTTTGTGCCAAGCCATGTACTGCACATAGCAACAGCATAGAAAATAGCAAACCAACTTTACATAAAGTTTTCATACAAATAAAAAAATTTTGTGAGTAAATTAATCTTTCATACCATTAAATATAGATACCGTCTTTGTTTCTTGACTATATAAATTTGGCACAATATTCAAAAAATATATTTATTTTACAAAATGTTAACATGAATCTTGAGTGTTGAAACGCCTTTCTTTAACTACGGAAACAAAGGTGCTTCAAAAGCGTATGGTGAAGATAGCTTAACAATACTTAAAAAATGAAACTAGAACATATCGGTATTGCTGTTAAAGATTTAGCGCAGAGCAATGCGCTATTTGAACTGTTGCTAGGGCAAGTGCCTTACAAAATAGAGCTAGTGGCATCAGAAAAAGTAAGCACTTCTTTTTTCCGAACTGGTGAAGCTAAAATCGAGCTGCTGGAAGCTACGGATGCACAAAGTCCGATTGCAAGATTCATTGAAAAACGAGGAGAGGGCATTCATCATATTGCTTTTGAGGTACCCAATATTTATACTGCTATGCAAGAAATGAAGGAAAAAGGCTTTCAACTCCTTAGTGATGTCCCAAAAAAAGGAGCAGATCATAAATTGGTATGTTTTATTCATCCTAAGTCAGCAAATGGTGTGCTAATAGAACTTTGCCAGACCATTAAATCATAAAAATATCATATTAGATAATGATTCTAAAATACCTTATCTTGTGCATGATACTTTTTCCTTTTAGTTTTGTTCTTTATCAAGAAACATTTTAACAATGGCAAATGCAAATCAAATCTTAGATTATTCTAGACCCGTAGCGCAAGAAACGGAACTAACACGCGCCGACTTTATCAGAAAAACTTATCAGCATGTAGCTTTTGCCGTGCTGGCATTTATTTTAGTAGAAACGTTATTTCTCAACACCCCGTTCATTTTAAAAATTGGCTTGAGCATGACCAAAGGGTGGACTTGGTTGTTGGTATTAGGCGGGTTCATGTTTGTTACCAATATGGCAACGAATTGGGCAAACAGCACTACGGATAGAAGTAAGCAATACGCGGGCTTACTGCTTTATGTAGTAGCACAGGCATTCATTTTTGTGCCGCTTATTTATATTGCTATTTCGATAACTGGCGATTTATCGCTTATTAATCAAGCTGCATTGATGACTTTGGGTCTGTTTGCAGGGCTTTCCGCAGTGGTTTTTCTAACTAAGAAAGATTTTTCTTTCTTACGCTCCATTCTCACTATTGGTGGATTTATGGCTTTGGGCTTAATTGTGGCTGGCATTTTGTTTGGATTTTCATTAGGCTTGTGGTTTTCCTTTGCTATGGTAGCTTTGGCAGCAGGCAGTATCTTGTATCAAACATCCAACATAATCCACGAATATAACAAAGAACAATATGTGGCGGCTGCCTTAGGTTTATTCGCATCTTTGATGCTCATGTTTTGGTATATTCTTCAAATTTTCATGTCAAGAGATTGATAAACGTGGTTTGGTGAATCTAAAAGATTTACCAAACCATTCCTACTGATTGTTATTTTCTTTTTGATGTTTTTTTAATTTTGTTGTGATTAACAAGATTAAATATGGCGCTAGTCACGGTAAAAGAAATTGCTAAAGTTACTAGATTAGACAAATATGGTGTTCTTGGCACGTTGGTGAGTTGGATATTGATGCGTTTGTTGAGGATTCACAAAATGAATACCATCTACAATCGCAACAAACATTTGAGTGGGGTAGCTTTTCTAAATGCGCTTTTGAATGAATTTGGCATTAAATTTGACCTACCAGAGGATGATTTCAAACGATTGCCAAAAGAAGGAGCTTATATTACGATTTCTAATCATCCACTTGGCGGAATAGATGGTATTTTACTACTCAAATTAATGCTTGAAAAAGTCCCTGAGTATAAGATTATCGCTAATTTTTTGCTCCAACGGATTGACCCTATGAAGCCTTATATTTTGGCAGTTAATCCATTTGAAGACCATAAAGACGCTAAATCCAATATCTCTGGCATCAAGGAAACACTAAAACATTTAGCAAATGGGAAACCTGTTGGTCTATTCCCTGCTGGAGAGGTTTCTACTTACAAGGATGGAAAGATAGTGGTGGATAAAGATTGGGAGGAGGGCGCCATCAAACTTATCAAAAAAGCAAATGTCCCAGTTGTGCCTATCTATTTTCACGCTAAAAACAGCAATCTATTTTACTACTTATCTCAATTGGGGGATAATCTTAGAACAGCCAAATTGCCCTCAGAGCTGCTTGCTCAAAAGCGACGAGTTATCAAAGTGCGTATTGGCAAGCCTATTAGTGTAGAAGAGCAACAAAAATTCACTAATTTAGAGGACTATGCTGAGTTTTTGAGGAAAAAAACCTACATACTTTCTAATGCTTTTATTAAAGGAAATAGGCTGTTAATTGGACCCAACTTTAGGTTGACGAAAATCCCAAGAAAAATTGCAAAACCTACCAATCAAGCCATGATTTTAGAAGAAATCATAGTTCTACGAAACCAAGACAATCAACTATTAAAAAGTAAAAATTATGAAGTCTATCTGGCTGAGGCAAGAGAAATACCCAATATTTTAAGAGAGGTTGGTCGTTTGAGAGAAATTACTTTTCGTTCAGTAGGGGAAGGGACGAATAAATCGCTAGATTTGGATAGTTATGACAAATATTATCGTCATTTATTTCTCTGGGACGATGAAGCCCAAAAAATTGCAGGTGCTTACAGAATGGGGCTAGGTTCAGAAATTTTTCCTAAATATGGTATTGATGGTTTTTATTTAACTGATTTATTTGGTTTTGAATCAGCATTGTACCCCTTTATGGAGCAAGCCATAGAAATGGGTAGAGCATTCATCATTAATGAATATCAGCAAAAAACGATGCCTCTATTCCTATTATGGAAAGGTATTATACATACTACGCTAAGATTCCCCGAACATAAATACTTGATCGGAGGGGTAAGCATTAGCAATGAATTTTCAGATTTCTCCAAGAGTTTGATGATTGATTTTATGCGCTCTCATTTTTTCGATGCCTACGTTGCCCAATACATAAAACCGAAGAAAGAATACAAAGTAAAAATCAAAGAAGATGACAAAAACTTTATATCCGAAGAAACGCAATCTGATTTGAATAAGTTTGATAAAATAATTAATGAAATAGAACCCAATAACTTAAGATTGCCTGTCTTGATCAAAAAATACATCAAACAAAATGCTAAAGTGTTGGCTTTCAATGTTGACCCATTGTTTAATCATGCTATTGATAGTTTGATGTATATCGAAATTACCAATCTACCTGAAAGTACTGTAAAACCTATTATGGAGGAGTTTCAGAGAAAACTGGAACGAGAAAATCGAGAATAAACGGTCAAAAAACAGTATCTGTTAGACATAATACCATGACAATGTTGCACAAATATTGCTGTAATAAAAATAAAATGTAAATTTACCCCCATTCCAATACAAAATATGAAATAGATGAAAAATTGGTGTTTTCTACTCTTAATGGCGTTCACTTTTTCTGCTTATGGACAAACGACTTTACGTTCACCGGAAGATTTTTTAGCTCATTCCATGGGAGAAAAATTTACTACACACCAGCAAGTAGTGAGCTATTATGAGCATGTAGCAGCCAATAGCTCCTATGTTAAGCTAGTAGAGTATGGACGCAGCGTAGAAAATCGCCCATTGATAGTCGCTTTTGTGTCCACGCCAGAGAATTTAGCCAATTTGGAAAACATTCGCTTGAATCATTTGCGCAAAACAGGTTTAGTTACTGGAAAAGTTGACGAGAATACAAATACCGTTATCACTTGGTTGAGTTTTACGGTGCATGGCAATGAGGCGGCAGGTACAGAAAGTGCCTTGCCAGTGCTATACGACCTAGTGAATCCTGAAAATACACAAGCCAAAACTTGGCTTCAAAATTCAATTGTCATTATTGACCCCTGTTTGAATCCAGATGGCTATGCCCGTTACACAGACTGGTACGCCCGCTATGCTACGGCAATTCCTAATCCAGATTTGGCTTCCATAGAGCACAACGAACCTTGGCCCAACGGTCGAGTCAATCACTACATGTTTGACCTAAACCGAGACTGGGCTTGGGCTACGCAAAAAGAATCGCAACAGCGTTTAGTGCTTTACAACCAATGGATGCCTCATGTGCATGCGGATTTGCACGAAATGGGCATCAATAGTCCTTACTATTTTGCACCAGCAGCAGCACCCTACCACGAATATATCACAAAATGGCAACGCGATTTTCAAGTTACAGTTGGGAAGAACAATGCCAAGTATTTTGATAAAGAAGGTTGGCTTTATTTCACCAAGGAAGTATTTGATTTATTTTATCCTAGCTACGGCGACACCTACCCTACTTACAATGGCTCAATTGGTATGACTTACGAGCAAGGCGGATCAGGTAGAGCTGGAATCGTAGGCGAAGCAGCTAATGGCGATTTAGTTACACTAGCTGACCGAGCAGCACACCACAAAGCAGCGGCTATTTCAACTGTTGAAGTAGCGGCGATGAATGCCACAGCACTAAATCAAAACTTTGAGACCTATTTTAAAACAGCACAAACTAATCCAGTAGGCATTTATAAAACCTACATTATTAAAGGTACGACTCCGAAGAGCAAGTTGCAACGTTTGATTAACTTATTGGACCAACATCTAATTCGATACGGTACAGTTGGCAGCAACTTAAAAGTTACTGCTTTTGATTATTTCACCAATAGCGAGACTCAGATAAACGTAGAACAAGGCGATTTGGTGATTAGTGCTTACCAGCCTAAAAGTGTATTAGCCCAAATTTTATTTGAGCCCCATGCGAAGTTGGTAGATTCTTTGACTTATGACATCACCGCTTGGGCATTACCCTATGCACATGGTGTGGAGGCTTATGCCACAAAGCAACGCATTAATGCAGAACGTCCTTTTGCTGTAAGCGAAAATACGGTAAGCACGGCAGCAGCCCAACTCTACGCCTATGCTGTACGCTGGCAGTCCGTCAACGATGCTCATTTCTTGAGTGCGCTTTTGCAGGCAGGTATCAAAGTTCGTTATGCAACAGCACCTTTTGGTGTTGGAAAAGAAAATTTCGCTCAAGGCACTTTAATCATCAATAGAGCAGACAATCGAAATAATGAAACGGCATTTTCTCAAACATTAGTCCAACTCATAGCGCAGCACAAGGTGGAAGCCGTAGGTATTTCTACTGGTTTTGTGGACAATGGAAAAGATTTAGGCTCTGATGCTTACAGATTCATTCATGCGCCCAAAGTCGCCCTAATTGGCGATTATCCTACCTATGCTAACGATTTTGGTCATGTATGGCATTATATAGAGCAGGATTTAAAATATCCGTTGAGTATCTTAAGAATGGAGGTCTTATCCAGAGTAGATATTAGTCGTTATAACACCCTTATTTTCCCAGAGGGGAATTATCAAATGAGCGAACCGTTGCGCCATAAAATTGCAGATTGGGTCAACGCTGGTGGAAGACTTATCTTAATAGGCAGCGCCAATAGGGCTTTTGCCGACCAATCAGGATTTAGTTTGAAATCAAAATCTAAGCAAGATAAAAAAGAAAGTAAGCAAAAATTAGAAGATAGGTTAGTAACTTATGCCGACTCAGAGCGGGATTATGTCAGCCAATCTACCCCTGGTGCCGTGTTCAAAACAATAATGGATACCTCTCATCCCTTGAGCGCAGGCATTGGAACGACTTATTTCACACTAAAAACTTCAGCTACGGCTTACCCTTATTTAGAGAATGGATGGAACGTAGGCTATTTAGACAACACTCCGTCGCTTAGTGGTTTCGTGGGGGCATCTGCAAAAGAGAATTTACAGCAAAGTCTCATTTTTGGTGTGCAGCAAAAAGGAAGAGGTGCAGTCATTTATCTCATAGATCACCCTCTTTATAGAGGATTCTGGGAACAAGGTAAGTTATTGTTTGCCAATGCTTTGTTTTTTGTTGGACAAAACTAGCATGAAGCTCGAAAGATGGAGTATCGTGTGTCATTATTTCAACAGATTAGATTATTCAAAAGATTATAAAGAAAAGCAAGGAAAGATACCATGATTTTATCAGACATAAAAATACTGAAAGCGATTGAACGAAAGGAAATTGTTATTGAGCCGTTCCAGCGTTCGTGTTTAGGCACTAACTCCTATGATGTACATTTGGGGGCGACTTTGGCCATTTACGAAGACCCTATTTTAGATGCCAAAAAACACAACAAAATAAAATACTTTACTATACTAGAGGAAGGCTACATTCTATTACCCAACGTTTTATACTTAGGCGTAACCGAAGAATATACGGAAACACATACCTGCGTTCCTTTTCTGGAGGGCAAATCTAGTGTGGGAAGACTAGGTATTGACATCCACGCTACCGCAGGAAAAGGCGATGTAGGGTTCTGCAATACTTGGACACTAGAGATTTCTTGTACCCAACCTGTGCGCATATACAAAGGTATGCCCATTGGACAGCTCATTTACTTCACGGTAGATGGAGCGATTGAGAATTATTACAACAAAAAGCTAAATGCTAAGTACAATCAACGAACAGATAAGCCAGTAGAAAGTATGATGTGGCGAAATAAGTTTTAATGCCTAAAATACATAAATTGCTTTAAAGGAAATCCATTTATTAATAAGACTACTATTATCAGGATTACTTTCTAGGTCAGAAATTGCTTTTGACCAACGAAAATCAAATCCCCAGTGTTCATTCCAAAAATAAGTAGCACCTACGGTAACTGCTACATTATCATTATTGAACTGGCTTAGGTCAGTAATATTTTCCCCTGTTATATCAATCACATCATAACTAATTACTCGGTTATAAGTTAACCCCGCCTTAAAATGGAATTTCCAATCTAAAAAATGAACTAGCAAAGGCACTTCAACGGTGTTTAAAGCAATTTTATCGTAAATAGCAGCAGGGTCGTCATTACGGCTTCCCAATGCACCTAATTGACTAAGTGCAAACTCCGTGCCAATCTGCCAACGCTCTGAGAGGATAGTTGCCACGCCTATTCCTATATTTGCTCCTATTTTATTATATCCTGCTAACCTATCCCCATCTATCTGAGCCATATTGAACCCACCTATCAAATGTCCTTTAAAACGTTGTGAATGTGCAGTTAAGCCCATCAGAATAACAATAGCGAGCGTCAGCGTGTACTTCATAATTACGTGGCATAATGACATAAAACAATAGGAGTGCTATACAACACTCCTATTTATAGAACAACTAAAAGTAAATTGAAGTTTTATTAGAGTTGATTGTAATAACGAAACAATTTAATCAAGTCTGCTTCTGATTTTTTATTCATTTTCTTGGCATATGCAAGTGCTTCATTGTAATGGTTACTCATCATACGCATTAAACCAGCTTTCCTCAAGTTAGTTGGTAGCGCAATATCGTCTTCGTCTTTTAAATAAAAATATTCTTCTGTTTTACCGGCTATTTTCAAAAAATTATCCTTTGTTTCTTTAACATCTAACTTATACTTTTTCAACAACTTCAACTCGCCATCTTCTATCACCTCAAAAAAAGAATAATCAATGCCGGATGGAGTTTTCCATTTGGCAGAGATAAAAACGCTACTCCCTAGGAGAATGCCTTGAAGAGAATGTGGATACAACGCCTTAATTTTTCCATCCTGAAGGATTTGCACTTCATCGTCAAATACGCGATAGCGTCCTCTTATCTCATAGGTCTTGCCTTCTCGTGAGATTAATAAGCCGTTCTGCCAATTACTCTCCAAATAGGGATTGCCAATAAATTTCTTGTTTAAGCTCTGCCGATAAAGAAAATAAGCCTCCGCTGAGCCATTTGCATTGGCAAAGTTTAGACGATGATAAAAGACATTCAGTAACGAGATGTCGTTTTGACCAACCGCAGCCAAACTTAAGAAAACAAAAGTTAATGTGAATAGTAAAAATCTACATTTCATGAGTTTATGCTTTTTTCATATGGAAACTAATTTACAACTTGCTGTTGCTACTCTGAAAAATGCGTCTTGAATATTCTAACTCAAAAGAAAGTAGGTAATAATTTAAAGCACTAAGGTTGCAACAGACTGAGCAAATTATGCAACCTAGCATAGATAATAACATGATAAATCAAGTATTAACTCTTACTGAGGATCATAATTTGTTATGCAGCAAATATACTAATATTTTAGTTAATATAATAATTTTTTCAATTTATTTTAAAAAAATTATTTATATTCTGTATCAGCATAAAAATGGCAACTACATTATTATTAAAAGACCTAAATTTGCATTGCAGTGCATTAATTGGAAATAAAGAATTGGCAGTTTTGAGTAAAATAACTAAGACACGGCACTACAAAAGCCGTAGAGAGCGACTACAAAGAGATATGCGTAATTTCAGAATCATTGGAATTTTCGTCTTTCTGGCTATTATCATACTACTTTTTAAAAACTGGTATTCCATTTGGATTTGGTTCAGAACTTTTTTTTACTAGGCTTCCATTTTGCCTTACACAGAAGTTTATTACTTTTGCGCCTTTTTAAGATGAAACCGTCATCATCATTATTTCAATTAGTTACTATGTCAACAAAACATATTCATACCGCATTAATTTCTGTATATCACAAGGCAGGTTTAGCCCCAATTGTCGAACAATTAAAGCAACTCAATATAAAAATTTATTCTACGGGAGGCACTCAAACTTATATCGAAAGTTTAGGTGCGGCAGTAGAGCGCGTAGAAAATTTAACTGCTTATCCCTCCATTTTGGATGGTCGGGTAAAAACATTGCACCCCAAAGTATTTGGAGGTATTCTAGCAAGAAGAGAACAAAAACATTTGACAGAACTCATTAAATACGATATTCCAGAAATTGATTTGGTCATTGTAGATTTGTACCCTTTCGAGCAAACCGTAGCTAACAGCAATGACGAAGCAGAGATTATTGAAAAAATTGATATCGGAGGCATATCGCTCATTCGAGCAGCTGCCAAAAATTATAATGATGTTGTTGTGGTAGCTGCTCAAGAAAATTATGAGGAACTATTGCTGCTACTTCAAGAAAAACAAGGAAATACCTCTTTAGAAGATAGAAAAAGACTGGCTCGTAAGGCATTTGCAGTTAGTTCCCACTACGATGCTGCTATCTATCAATACTTTGCCCAAGACGATGTGGAAGAATTTAAACTAAGTATTCGACAACATGAAGTGCTACGCTATGGCGAAAACCCGCATCAAACAGGAGGGTTCTATGGTGATTTATCTACTATGTTTGACAAACTGGGAGGTAAGGCACTCTCTTACAACAATTTAGTAGATATAGATGCAGCGGTAGGATTAATGCACGAATTTGAAGAGGATGCACCTACTTTTGCTATTCTCAAACACACCAACGCTTGTGGTGTAGCCACCAGAAATACCCTCCTAGAAGCATGGCAGGCTGCCCTAGCCGCTGATCCAGTCTCCGCATTTGGTGGCGTGTTGATTAGCAATCATACGGTCAATATGGCAACAGCTCAAGCAATTAACGAATTGTTTTACGAAGTTTTAATTGCACCTGATTTTGATGCAGATGCTCTTGCGCTATTACAGAAAAAAAGTAAACGTGTACTCCTTAAAATTAAGCATTTTCAATTGCAGCAAAAAACATTTAAAAGCCTGTTGAATGGTGTTATCCAACACGATACTGACCTTGCCATTGAAGATGCAAGCCATCTAAAAGTAGCGACTATTAAAGCACCTACCGAAAAGCAAATTGAAGATTTATTATTTGCCAATAAAATAGCTAAACATCTGAAATCTAATACCATAGTTTTAGCTAAAAATAAGCAGATGATGGGGATGGGTTGCGGACAAACGTCGCGTGTGGACGCACTCAAGCAAGCAATTGTGAAAGCCAAAGCATTTGGCTTTGAGTTGGACGGTGCTGTGATGGCTTCCGATGCTTTCTTCCCCTTTCCCGATTGCGTTGAAATTGCCGATCAAGCAGGCATAAAGGCAGTGATTCAACCAGGTGGCTCTATCAAAGATCAGGATAGCATTGATTATTGTAACGCTCACGACCTAACCATGGTGCTCACTGGCGTTCGGCATTTTAGGCATTAGATAAATAGCAAACCAAACATTCAATGACGAAGTATTATTTGTAATTTATTACTAATTACCTAATGTTAAGCAAGATTAAAAGACATAAATAGAATAAAATAAAGAAAAGTAATTTCAATGCGTCGTATAGTCTATTTTTGACTCAGGATAGCTTTTCGCAAAAAAAGAGGGCTACAAAGTAATTTTTTAGATAGTATTCTTTGGCTTATTCTACCTTTCTCAAGGATTTCAAACGCGTTATTTATGGATGGTGGCTGCTCGTACTCTTTGGGCAGCCACCTCTAAATCTGAAAGAATTGCTAGAAAACAGGTTTAATCGTAAAACTATACTGATACTCCACAGCAGGAATAAGGTGTTCGAGGTGTGGACGTGAGCGCATAGACCAAGTATCATCGCCACCAACGCCCATTTGCTGATCGTCAATTTGAATAGTGATGGTTGGTGTGGCAGGTAAATCAATAGTATGTTTGGCAGCTTCTAGCTGTGTAGGTGTATAATTGTGAGCAGTTGCGTTCAGCGTAGTGGCTGCTTCTATTCTTAGCCCTTGCCCTGATTCATTAGTAAATTGCATCCATCGCACTTCGCTGCGGTTGCCATTTTCTTGCGGTCGAATGTAAGGCGTGTGCCAATCTGTTATCTTTTGAGTGTATTGACCAATTTTATTGCCTAACTTTCTATCGAGGTAGCTTTCGTGCGGTCCTTTACCGTAGTAATTAATGTTTTCATAATTGCTGGGAATAGCTAAAGTTGTTCCAAACCTAGGCAAATTAGGGAGATTGTCTGCTTTTGGCTCAAAGGCAACAGTTACCTTTACTATTCCATTGGGCATAGCCTCATAAGCTACAAAAGCAAGGGCTTTGCCATCCAATAAGTCATAGGTAGCTGTGATGTTCATTGCTTCATCCTCACTTTTTATGGCTTCAAAGTGGATTAAATTTGCCTCTTTGCCTGCTTCTTTCCATATACCATAGGTGTTGGGCATTCCCCAAGCTATGTCGTTGTCCGTAGGTACGCGCCAAAAATTGAGCATTAATGGCGATGTAAGCATTTCTTCGCCTTCTATCAAATAGGATTCCAAATAGCCTGTTTTCTTATTAAAACCTGCAACAAAAGCCCCACTCTTTACTAGAATTTGATTTTCCTGCTCTTCAACGGTCAAATCTGTTTGAATGGAAAGTGCCATTTTTTCTGGTGTTGTGCCAAGTATAAATTGCTCCCATGCCACTTCATGCCCTTGTTCCGCCCAATTAGTGGCTTCTTTCAAATGAAAACTAATGCTAAGTATATACTCTGCATTGGTATTTCTACTGAAAGCGGGAAGGGACATTTTGCCTATTTGATTGGGTGCAATGCTGGGTACATCCATTTCTCCTTCTTGCACCACAATGCCATCTTCTAGCAGTGCCCATTTTAAGGTGTAAATATCCAAATGGAGGAAATCATGTAAGTTGGTTACTTGCAATTCCTGATTGTTAAAAGTCGCCTGAATCGGTTGAAACACCTTTTTGCATTCGTGCAAAGCTGGCTTCGGTGTGCGGTCTGGAAAGATTAGCCCGTTGAGGCAAAATGCACCGTCGGTATATTCCTCTCCAAAGTCGCCGCCATAGGCAAAATAGCGTTGTCCATCATCGGTTGTTTTATACAAACCTTGATCCACCCAATCCCAAATAAAGCCACCAATAATTTTTGGATATTGGCGAAAAGCATCCACAAATTTGTACAAATGCCCCGTTGAGTTACCCATTGAATGGGCATATTCGCAATACATGATAGGGCGTTCGTCCATTTCCATTTCTTCTATAAATCGCTCTAGCGTAGTGTACATGCGGCTGCGCACGCCTACGTAATCGGCATCTACTTCGCCCATTTTAATTTGCGCTCCTTCATTGTGGATGAATCGGCTTGGGTCGCGTTGCTTAATCCAAGCTGCCATTGCTTCGTGGTTTGGTCCTGTACCCGATTCATTGCCCAATGACCACGAAATGATGCAAGGATGATTTTTGTCGCGCTCCACCATACGCACCGCACGGTCGAGCATTTGACCCGCATAATCAGGGCGGCTAGAAATGTAGTTGCCTAAATCATGGGTTTCGAGATTGGCTTCATCCATGACATAAAGCCCATATTCATCGCAAAGTTCGTAAAAGCGAGAATCGTTGGGATAATGCGAAGTGCGCACAGCGTTAATGTTATAGCGTTTCATGAGTAAAATATCCTCTAGCATAGTTTTTTCTGAAACGGTTTTGCCTGTTTCAGGATGGTGGTCATGGCGGTTCACGCCTAATAAAATGACTTCTTCGCCATTTATCTTTAGTCCTTCTTTACTCCATTCTATTTTTCTAAAGCCTACGTTGACAGAGCGAGACTCCAAGAGTTTACCTTCTCTCGTTTTAAGGTTGACCACCAATTTATATAGATAAGGCTGTTCGGCACTCCACTTTTTAGGATGAGCAACCATCGTTTGCATGGCTGGTAAATTGGGATTGCCATAGGGCAGTGGGTAATTGACCCGCGTAAAAATATTGGCGATGTCCTCCAAACTCATTTTCATGGCTTCTTTTAGCACAGGTTGTTTTTCGGCATCAAAAAGTTGGGCTTCCAAGATGAGGTCTTTCACTGTTTCTACATCTTTGAAGTATATTCTTGGCTCTACTTTTAGCGTAGCATTTTGGTAGTTATCATCGAAATCGGTAGTTACGAACAAATCTTCGATATGGTTTTCGGGCATGGCTAGAAGCATTACCTCTCGGTGGATGCCACTCATTCTCCAATGGTCTTGGTCTTCTAAGTAAGTACCATCACTGAAGCGATATACCTCAACGGCTAGGGTGTTGTTGCCTGCTTTGGCATAAGGCGTAATGTCAAATTCTGCCGGAGTACAGCTATCTTGACTATACCCCACCATTTCGCCATTCACCCATACATAAAAAGCGGAACTTACCCCGCCAAAGTGCAAAATTAATCGTTTTTCTCTTGCCCAGCTCGGTGGTACACTAAATGTTTTTAGGTACGTACCAACAGGGTTTTTTTGATGTACGCCTTTTCCACCTGTTGGGATGAATGGGACAATTGATGGAGTGAAGGGCATTCTAATATTAGAATAAATAGGGCTTCCAAAACCTTGCATTTCCCAGTTACCAGGCACAATGATGGTCGAAAATTTAGAGGCATCAAAGCCGGGCTTATAAAAATCTTTTGGTCGCTCTTCTGGATTTTCGGCGTAGTTAAATTGCCAAGGACCATTCAGGAATTGTAACCAGTAGGATTTTTCTCTTTTACCTTCTAGCGCTTGCTCCTCTAAAGTATAAGGATAAAGGGTGGCATGTGCTTGGATTTTACCAATGCTATATAGCTGTGGATTTTGCCAGTAGGGTTGTGCTTTTAAACAAACGATAAACGCTACAAAAACACTCGTCAATAAGATATTTTTCATCAGATATCCATTTTATATTTCGGTGAAAATAATACATCAAAGTTTATATTTTGAAATTTAAGCTCAAAATTCTAATAATTATTTTCCTTTCACTCCAACATCCTGCTTTTATGTTCATTCAAACAATAAGCCATGGGAGATTAGTCTTGCCGAATAGTAGCATTTAATCGTTGGGCACGATAGGCGGCAGGGAAGGATGCTAATAAGCCAATTGAAAAAACAACTACAATGACGACTAAAAAATCAAGCGGACGAATGCTAATCGGATAAGCATCTACCACAAAACCCTCCGGAATAGGAATAATGCCGTAGGCTTTTTGTAAGACAAAGAAGACTAACGCTACTGCGAAGCCAATAACTAACCCAATAGAGCAAATCAGCAAGCCTTCATAAAGAAAAATATTGCGAATAGTGGTTCTGTAAATTCCCATAGATTGCAAAATGGCAATGTCCTTTTGTTTTTCTAGCACAATCATCCATAGCGAGCCAATTAGGTTAAAAGCAAGCAATAATAAGGTGAAGGTGAGAATGGCAAAACTTAACCATTTCTCAATATTGATGAGTTTTAGGAAGGTTTCGTCTTGTTCGTAGCGACTTTGTACTTTGAAATCTTTACCCAATATATTTTTTATCTGTACAATCGTATTTTTACTTGATTTTTCTGGGTTTAATTTAATTTCTAAAGCACTGATTTGGTTAGGACTTTCCAATAAACGTTGCACAAAATTGAGGTTAGTAATGACATATTGCTGGTCAAAATCTTGTTGAAAGGCGAATGCGCCAGTTGGATAGAGCGAAAGTTTACGAAAAGGTTGATTTAGTCCGCCTACCTGTCCATCTTTAGGAATATACACCTCTATGGTGGTGAAGTCATCATCAAGGTCAACCCTCAATTTATTTTGCATCCCAACGCCTATGACCGCAAAGGACATCTCAGCAAGTTGAGTCGCATAAACCCCTTCGCGGATGGTAGAGTCAATACTGTTCACTTTCACAAAATTAGTATCTACGCCTTTAATCCGCCCAAACACTTGATTGCTTTTATATTCAAAAAAAGAAAGCTCTTCTAAGGTCTGTGAAATAGCTTCAATGCCCTCCATCTGTTGAAGGGCTGGCAAATCAATTGAATCTGTCGAAAATGTTTTTCCTTTTACTGGAGCAACTTTGACTTCAGGATTAAAATTGCTGAACAATCCAATCAATAAATCCTCGAATCCATTAAACACAGATAGCACTAATATAAAGGCAGCCGTTTGAACTGCAATACCAAACACAGAGATACCTGTGATGATATTGATGGCATTCGTTGACTTTTTAGCAAATAAGTAACGTTTAGCTATGTTAAATGGTAGATTCATTTTATTGACTGAGTAGTAAATAGGTCTTAATGACAACTATATAACAAAGGACGATATAGAAATTTACTTTTTCAAAGTTTTTGAAAAAAAATTAAAAAATTATATTAAAATTATTTTTTCCAACTCACTGATTATGAGTTATTTGAGGCGAAAGTATTTTTTTAAGCTATTTATATTTTTTCTTAACTACTTGTTAACTATTGACAAGCATTACTTTTTTTCGCAACTTGCGTCTAAATTCAGAAAATGCGAATAGATTCTGAATCCTGTCCATGAACATAAGAAATATATCCTTTCAACTGTTTTTGCCATAAAAGTGTTTTACATATGCACCGTATTAGGCTTATTAACATCAAAACAACAATTATTGGGTAAAATTTACACTGTTCAAAAAATGAATCAAACTGCCAGTCAAAAAATGTCCGATAGAGGAATGTACCTAGTGCTCTCCTCTCAACAAGGTGAAATTAAGCGAGTAGAGAAATTTGTTAATCAAATCGCTAGCGAAATCACGCTAAATTCTGATACCTACGCAGACATCCTTGTGAGCTTAACAGAAGCAGTCAACAATGCTATTATTCATGGCAATAGAAAAGACCGAAGCAAGAAAGTAGAAATCCACTTTGAAAAAAATACAAGAGATATTACATTCAAAGTATGCGATCAGGGTAAAGGTTTTGACTATAAAAGCTTGCCAGATCCGACTTCTCCTGAAAATATCTGTAGCTGTGGAGGAAGAGGTGTCTTTTTAATGCAGCAGCTCTGCGACAGAATGAAATACTTAGATAATGGTAGAACTGTTGAAATGCGATTTAGAATAAGATAATGGCAGCACTTTCTAATTTACCAAACCTAGAGGCAGAAGAAAAAGAAGGGATTCTTTTTGATAGTTTAGATGATTCTTTCCGGCTGCAAGACCAAGTAAAGATTTCCGCTTGGATAGCAACCATAGTGGCAAAAGAGCACTGTACGATTCATACACTGCAGTACGTTTTTTGCAACGATGAGTATTTGCATGAATTGAATGTAGCTTATCTTGACCACGACACGTTGACCGATATCATCACTTTTCCTTATGCTCTACCTCCTGAGGTGCATGGTGATGTATTTATTAGCCTTGAGCGGGTGAGAGAAAATGCTTCGGACTTAAATACTTCTTTTGAAGAAGAATTGCATCGGGTCATCATTCATGGAGTGTTGCACCTCTGTGGGTATCAAGACAAAGTAGAGGTAGATGCAACCATCATGCGCAACAAAGAAGACGAAGCTTTGCAGATATTGCATGAAATGGCATAGTTGAAAATGACAATTCGACTTCCTATCGGTACGTTTATTAATATGGCTGCCGTACTCTTTGGTGGAGCTATTGGTTTATGGCTAGGTAGTGTCGTTACTGCAAGTATTCAACAGATTATTTTTCAGGCAGTAGGCTTGAGTGTACTGCTCATTGGTATTCAAATGAGCCTTAAAGTACCAGAAAGTCATTTTCTACTCCTCGTGTTTAGTCTTATCTTAGGAGGGATGATGGGCGAATGGCTACAGATTAAGCAGCAACTTCAACAAATGGGTAATGTCCTCCAAGACACCTTTAATATAGACAACAACCACTTTACAGAAGGCTTAGTTACCGCTTTTTTGGTTTATTGTGTTGGCTCGATGACTATTGTTGGCGCAATCGAAGAAGGCATTTATGGTAAAAGAACCTTACTACTTATTAAATCTTTACTCGACGGCATCGGTGCTGTTGCTTTTGCGGCAACCTATGGTGTGGGGGTATTATTCTCTATTGTTCCGATGTTCCTTTTTCAAGGTGGATTAACTTTACTTGCCTATCCACTTCAATCTTTTTTCAACAAAAACATCATGGCATCGTTAAGCGCTGTTGGGGGACTTTTAATTATTGGCATAGGCATTAATCTACTTCAATTGGGGCAAATTTCTGTTGAAAATCTACTACCCTCCATTCTTGTGGCTGCCCTGCTATCTTGGGGCTATCAACAGTAACAGTTGCACAACTCGTCAATTTTAAAACAATCTTCAAAAAACATAAAGTTTTGATAGCTTATAAAAGAGTTGCGAAATCCTCTGTTATCCTTTCTGTGCCATGATATTTTTGTATGGACTGAGCGAAACAAATTATTAGGGTATAAAATGCTTTTTTCGTTGCATGGTTTAAGTACTTAAATTTAACATAAATACACAAATTGGTAGTGGTAAGAAAAGTAGGATAGATTTGGAATACAAAACAATAAGAACGAACTTTGAAGGATGAAAACAATTAAGGTAAACTGCTGGTGTACAAATGCTTTTGAGGGCTTTATCCCTGTTTTGCAAAGATATCAACATTTAATTGGAAAACAGTTTACTAAAACCATTGAAGGTCAAAATACTTATATTTGTGCTTGATTGGCTTGACTTCAAAAGCAAGCTACTAAATTTTCAAAAAAAACTGTTTACCATTATCTTCAGTTTTTAATCTTTATCCATTGCCTAAATAACCAAGCATCATACTTTTGACACCACAACCTTGCATTTACTGATAAATAAAGGATAAATATGGCTCTTGTAAACGTTCTTTATTGTTAATTTTGCGTTATCATTTCAAGATTAAATTTTAAAATTGTGCAGTATAGTCAACATATTATATTAAATCAAGCATCAGAGATTAAGCTGTTTTCAGGTCAATTTTCAAGAGAATTAGCTGAAAATATAGCCAACTGCTATAAAAAAGAACTGGGTAAGCTAGATGTAAAGAAATTTAGTGATGGCGAAATGCAGCCTATTTTTATGGAATCTATACGGGGTGCATCTCTTTTCATTATTCAGTCCACCGCTGCCCCATCCGATAATTTGATGGAGTTACTGCTTACTATTGATGCGGCAAAAAGAGCCTCCGCAGCATACATCACTGTGGTTATTCCTTATTTCGGTTATGCTAGGCAGGATAGAAAAGACCGACCGCGCGTGCCGATTTCTGCAAAATTAATAGCGGAACTCATCCAGATAGCTGGAGCTAATCGCTTGATGACTATGGACTTACACGCTGATCAATTACAAGGTTTCTTTGATATTCCTGTAGATCACTTACAAGGAGATGTGGTATTCAAATCTTACATAGATGAGCTTTGCTTGGATGAATTGACCTTTGCCTCTCCTGATGTTGGTGGCGTAAAAAGAGCTAGAGCTTATGCTAAATTATTCAATGCTCGATTGGTTATTTGCGATAAGCATCGCGAAAAAGCTAATGAAGTAGCAGGTATGACGGTCATTGGGGAGGTGGAAGGCGCTAATGTAATCATTGTAGATGATTTAGTAGATACGGCTGGAACGATGTGCAAAGCAGCAGAAATACTAATGGAAAAAGGAGCTAAAAGTGTTCGCGCACTTTGTACGCATCCTGTTTTATCTGGTAATGCTTATGAGAATATTGAGCGTTCACAATTGGTAGAGATGATAGTTTGTGATACCTTACCTTTGAGAAAGCAATCTTCTAAAATCAAAGTATTGAGTGCAGCACCGCTGTTCGCAAAAGCCATACGCAATACCCATGAGAACAGGTCTATCTCCAGATTATTCATTTCTAATGAAAACACACTAAGTACATAATTTTAATTATCAGCAAAATATAGTTGATTATTTTTATTAATATATTTAAAGTAAGTGCAAATATCAGCTAATTCGGAATTATTAACACTTGATAATAATTAATTAACTATCTTTGCATCAAGTTATAATTGTCTTGCGAAAAAGGACATTATTAGGCGGGTCGCTCTTGAGTGATCCGCTTTATTTTTACCCAAATGAATCATTTCTTGCCAAGATTTATTGCCCTCAACTCACGCTATCTAATCTAAACCTAGAAGAGTACCAAAGATGGACAAATCTGTTGTTCGCCTAAACAATAAAGGCTGCCCACCAAGGACAGCCTTCATAAAGGATAAACTGAAAAAGTTAATTA